>JBFJMP010000041.1:0-11204 GCA_041633895.1 Nitriliruptoraceae bacterium | reverse complement strand
CGGTGCCGTGACGGTCACGGTCTCGGGCCCGTCGAACGTCACGTCATGGCTCGGGGCGTCCACCGGGCTGGCCGCGGTGCGGGCGTTCGCCTGCTCGATCGCGGCACGCAGTGTGCAGGTGTTGCTCGGGGGAGCGATGTCGCACAGGCCATCCGAGGTGTCCGCGTCGCCGGCGTCCCCGAAGTCGTTGACCACGAAGGCCTCGGGAGCCGTGATCACGGGCTCGATCTCGAAGGAACCGGCGTCACAGGCAGCCAGTTGGGGGCGCTCGACGCCCCGTGCGTCGTGGGTCGGGCAGGTGGGCTGGGGTGCGGTGTCGACCGCGGGGCTGTCCACCTCGAGGGCGATGGTCGGGACCGGACCAGTGTGGTCGCCGAAGGCGCCCAGCCCGACGTCGGCGCTCACCGCGCCGGGGCAGCTCGCGTCCGTCACCTGGTTGTCGCCGCCGGAGACCGTGCCCGCGCAGGCCGTTCCTCCGGACGAGACGACCGACGAGACGAGGTCCACCGTGGCGGTCGCGGCGGCTTCGAGGGCGCCGTCCGTCGACCGGCTGGTCGTGTGCGTGATGCTGACGGTGGTACCGGCCGCAGCGGTGATGGCATGGCCGGCGGCCCCGTTGCCGTCGAGCGTGCCGTTCAGGAGCGTGAGCGTGCCGCCGTCGACGGCGATTGCGTGGCCGACGCCGGTGTCCGCCGCGCTGTTCGAGATCGAGACGTCCTCGAGCACGAGGTCACCGTCGCTGCGGATGGCACCGCCGCCCGCCGGGCCGGGCGCGTGCCCGTTGGTCAGGTGCAGGCTGGTGAGGCCCACCTCGACCCCCGCCGTCACGTCCAGGATGGTCGTCGCGTCGGATCCCGACACCGACACGACGTGACCGCCACCGGAGACGGCGAGGTCACGGGTGGGAGCGAGCGGTGTGCCGACGACGACTGCGGTGTCGCCGGCGAACGTGATCGAGGTCGGCAGGCTGGGCTGAGCGTTGGCCTGCTCGACCGCCGCCCGCAGCGTGCACTCGGGCGGGTTCGGCGCCGCGACCGTCCGGCACTCGAAGTCGCCGGGGTCCAGGTCACCGGCGTCGCCGGTCGAGTCCACGATGAAGTCGAACGCCGTGAGTCCGAGGTACTCGTAGGCGCCCAGGTCACACGTCGCCTCGCTGCGCGCGACACCACGGGCGTCGGTGGCCGGACAGTCGACGGCTGCCACGAGGTCGAGGGCGTTGCTGGCCGGATCGATCGCGATCGTGTCCACCGAGCCGCCGCGGTAGCCGAAGCTGCCGAGCGTGCCGACGAGCGCCCCACCGCACGTCCCGTCGGTGTCGACGTTGGGCAGCGGGCCGGGGGTCGTGCCCGTGCAAGCAGCCGGGGGGCTACCTGACTGGGACGGCGCGATGATGGATGCGGACACGGTCGTGAGGCCGCCGGCCGACGCGATCGCCGTTCCGGTCGACTCGTGGAACGTGCTGAACGCGACGTCGGCGGTTCCGGCCGGTCCGACCAGGAGGTCGTAGCCGTTGGCGTGGAAGGTGGCGTTCGTCACCGTGAGGTGGCCGCCGGCGACCTCGAGCGCGCCGGAGTTCGCGGCGACGAACGAGACCTGGTCGAGCTGACCGTCAGCGGAGGAGAGGAGCGCGGCGCCGGCGGCGGCCCAGTCCGCGGTGGTGACCGTCAGGTTCCGGAGCGTGTAGCCGGTCGCGGATGCGACGGCGACGTGGTCCGGCGGGCTGCACCCGTCGCTGATGCACCCGTCGCCGTTGAGTTCGATGCGGAACCCGTCACCGTCGACCGTGACCGCCGTGTCGATCGGCAACGGTGACGCTGGCCGGATCATGCCTGACACCGAGAAGCCGATGGTCTGTCCGGCCGTGGCCACCTCGAGCGCCGCCCGCAGCGTGCAGCCCGCGGTGCCGTTGGTGCAGGCGTCGGTGTTGGTGACGTCCGCAGCATCACCGAGGTCGTTGACCGTGATGTCGGCAACGACGGCCTCGGCCGGGGTGGGCATGACCGCGAGGGTGCCGGCCAACAGGCCGGCGATGATCACGAGCACGACGGTGGCCGGTGGGCTGCTGAACCGCGCCAGCCAACCCGGCGTGCTGGACCGGTTCGGGGTGTCGCCTGCGGACGAGGTCGTGTCCGGGGCGAGGCGCCGGAAGAGGGCCGTGAGCACGGCGATCGGCAGGCTCAGCGCGAGCATGGGGCCCACGAGCGCGACCACGGACCGGAGCAGTTCTGGCAGCGACGAGTCGCGGACCACGTCGACCACGATGAGCAGCAGCAGTTGCAGGGCGATGCCGCCCAGGAGGGCGAGGCCGGCGATCAGGGTGCACCCGCGCGTCAGGTCCCAACTGCGCCGCAGGGCGCCGCGAACCGACTGGCCCTCGAGTGCTGCAGCCGGGATGGCGACCGCCCACCGGGCGAACAGGATGGCCGCGCCGGCGAACGGGATGGCCAGGGCGAGCAGCAGTCGCGTGTCCGGCCAGTTCACGGATGGGAACAGGCGACGCAACAGGGGCACGACGACGAGGCCGACGAGCCCGATGGGGAAGAGGAGTGGGGTGGCCAACACGGCCACCAGGACTGCGAGGCCGTGGACGAACGCGGTCACCAGGACGGTGAGTGCCACGGGGAGGCCGCGACGAAGCGAGGCCCAGACCCGCGCGCCGCGCTCCGCAAGCAGGTCGTCGGCCATCCGTGAACCGGCACCCGCGCCCACGGACAGCAGGAAGAGCACCACCAGCAGCACGGGCAGGCCGAGCTCCAGGAAGATGATGAGCGTGCCACCCGGGGTCAATGCCCCGTTGTCGAACAGCGTGTCGGCCTGGGCCCGCAGGATGTCGTCTGCGAAGGTTCCGACGATGGTCGTGAACAGCGCGCCCGCCAGCATGACGAACACCCACAGGCCGGTGAACCGGACCCATGCACGTCCGACAATTCGGACGCCAGCAACCATGGTCGTCATGAGTTTCCCCCTCGCCTCGGGCCCCCACAGCGTGATCGAGGCGCTTCGACCCTACATCACCCGGATGGGTGAGATGAGGGGCGTCCGGCGGCGCACCGATGCGTCGCCCATCGGCGTGTCGCTCCTCCGCCACCGTCCCGACGGCCGGGTGAGTGGCCGTTCGGCAGGGGACGAACGCCGGGGGTGGCCTGTCCGAAAGGAGCCGTTTGAGGGTGAGGCGGTGTCCGTTGGTCGCCATGTGGGCCCTGTCGCGACAGGCGCTGAGCGCGTGTACTCGTCGACGCAACAACCCCAACGACGAAGGGCACTTCCCATGAGGAACAAACTGCTCATCGGCGTCGCGACGGCCGGGCTCGGAGCCACACTCGTGCTCCCCGCAACCGCAGCCGACGCGATGACCACGGTCCACCTGGTCCACGGCGTGCCGGACACTCCGGTCGACGTCTGCGTGGACGGCACCCTGGCCGCCGACGACTTCGCCCCCGGTACCCGCGACGCCGAGGGCGTCGAACTGACCACGGGCGACCACGCGGTCAAGATCCTCGCCGACGATGCCGCCGACTGCGCCGACCCGGCGCTGTTCGAGGCGACGGTCGCCGTCGGGCCCGAGGAAGGTGACATCGACCTCGTCGCGCACCTCGACGACGCTGGCGACCTCGCGGTGACCGCGTTCGAGAACGACCTCGGTCCTGCCCGCATGGGCAACGGGTTCGTGACCGTGCGCCACGCTGGTGACGTCGGCACGCTCGACGTCAACGTCGACGACGAGTCCCACGCGGACGACCTGATGCTCGGTGACTCCGCCACCGCTGCGTACGCCGCAGGGCCGCACACGCTGACCATCACGCCGGACTCCTCCACCGACCCGCTCATCGCGGCCGAGGAGTTCACGCTCACGGCTGGTGTCCACGAGTACCGCTACATCGTGGGCAGCGTCGAGGGTGCGAACGCCCAGACGCTCGCGTTCGCGACCGAGGTCGGTGAGGTGACCGTCACCGGTAGCCGCCTCGCGGGTGACGACCGTGAGGGCACGGCCGTCGCGATCTCCCAGGAGGTCTACCCCGATGGTGCGCCGGTGGTCTACATCGCGCGTCGTGACCTCTTCCCCGACGCCCTTGCAGCCAAGAGCCTCCAGGACGGTCCGGTCCTGTTCGCCGCCTCGTGTGGCTACAGCGACGGCACGCTCCTGCGCCAGTCCACGGCTGACGAGATCGAGCGCCTCCAGCCCGAGCGCGTCGTCGCGCTCGGTGGTGAGGCCGCGATCTGTGACGACGTCCTCGACGCTGCGGTGAACGCCGCCAGCTGACGCTGACGTCCCCAGGCTGGCCACTGTCGGGTGGTGGCCACTGCGGGCCGGTGATCGCCTTCGGGCGGTCACCGGCCCGTATCATGCGTCGACGTCCGGGCCCGGGGGACCAGCAGTGATCGAGTTCATCGTGGTGGGGGCCGTGATCGTGGTCCTCGCCGTGTGGGTGGTCGTCACCTACAACCGGCTCGTGGGACGACGCAATCGCGTGGAGGAGGCCTGGTCGGGCATCGACGTCCAGCTCCAGCGGCGCGCCGACCTCGTACCCAACCTCGTCGAGACCGTGCGTGGCTACGCGGGCCACGAGCGCGAGACGTTCGAGCAGGTCACGCTCGCCCGCAGCGGCCTGACCGCGGCGACGGGGCCCGAGGCCGCCGGGATCGCCGACGAGAAGCTGTCCGGCGCGCTCAAGCAACTGTTCGCCGTTGCGGAGGCCTACCCCGACCTGAAGGCGTCCACGCACTTCCTCGCACTGCAGGCCGACCTCGTGGCCATCGAGGAGGAGCTGTCGTTCGCACGGAAGTTCCACAATGCGGTGGTGCAGGACCTGAACACCTCGATCCAGCGCATCCCGACGGTGTTCGTGGCCCGACCGCTCGGCTTCGAGGAGCGCGAGTACTTCCAGGCGGGGATCGGCGACCGGACGGTTCCCACCGTGGACCTCGACCGATGAGGGGCCAGCTCGTGCGGGCGCTGCTCGCCGGCGTCGTCACGGTCACCGTCCTCGCGGCGCCGACTGCCACGCCGGCACGAGCGCAGGCGGTCGAGGCGTGGCAGATCGACACCTACGACGTGTTGATGGAGGTCACGCCCGACGCTGAGCTCCTCGTCGTCGAGACGATCGCCCTGGACTTCGGCACCCTGCAGCGCCGAGGCATCTTCCGCTGGATCCCCGTGTGGGAGGACCTGCCCCAGCCGCTGCCCGACGACGCGGCCTACGAGGTGCCCGGCGGCCGTGACCCGGATGACTTCCAACGCGTGATCGAGATCGATGCACTGGAGGTCGTGTCCTCGACCGGCGCCCCGACCGCGCTGCACGTCGAGGGTCCCGAGGACCATCTCGGCGAGCTCTACATCCGGATCGGTGAGGAGGACACCTACATCACCGGCCGGCACGAGTACACGATCCGATACCGCGTCCGCGGTGCGTTCGACCCGGGTACCGACGTGGACGGCCTCGCCTGGGATGCGGTCGGCACCGGTTGGCCCGTCCCGATCGGCCGGGTGGTCGTGGACGTGCGGCTGCCTGCCGGTGTGCAGGCGGACCACCTGTCGTGCGTGAGCGGTCGGTACTACGCCACCGACACGTGCGCATCGACGTCGGAGGGCAGCCTCCTCCGTTTCGGTGACGACGACCTCGCGCCGTACGAGGGCGTCACGATCGCGTTCGCCCTGCCCGCCGGTGCGGTCGACGTGCCCGCACCGATCGTCGATGAGCGCCCCAGCCTCCGGCGCGCGCTGATCGGCTCGTCCGCCGCGATCCCGCTGACCATCCTGAGCTCGCTGGTGACGCTGCTCGTGTTGGTCGCCCTCCTGTTCCGCGAGGGGCGCGACCGCGTCACGCGCGGCATCGTGGACGTGCACGGCAGCGCCGACGACCCGACCACGGAGGGCCGCCGCAGGCGGCTGTTCGAGCGCCGCCCCGTGCCCGTCGAGTACCGCCCCCCCGACGACCTGCGTCCCGCCCAGCTCGGACTGATCATCGACGAGCGCGTCGACAAGGTGGACATCGCCGCGACCCTCGTGGACCTCGCCGTCCGTGGTCACCTCGTCATCGAGGAGGAGGAGACCCAGGGCTGGTTCCGACGCGCCGACTGGCGCCTGCGCGAGGGCACGGACCCCGTCGACACGCCGAACCAGTTCGAACGCCCCCTGCTCGACGGGCTCTTCACGTCGCGTGACAGCGTCCGGGTCAGCGAGCTCAAGGGCACGTTCGCCAGCGACTACCAGAAGGCCGTCACGCACCTCTACAACAACGCGATGGCCCGCAAGTGGTTCGGTGGCCGCCCCGACCACGTGCGCAACCGGTGGGTCGGCATCGGCGTCACCGTGACCGTCGTCGGGATCGGCCTGTCCGTGTTGGCGTCGAACGCACGCATGGCGATCGTGGCGTTCCCGATCGTGCTCGCCGGGCTGGTCCTGATGGCCGCCAGCAGCCGCATGCCCCACCGCACCGCCAAGGGCTCGACCATGCTCCGGCGCACGCAGGGCTTCCGCGACTACATCGTGACCGCGGAGGCCGGCCAGCTGGAGTTCGCCGAGGCCGAGGGGATCTTCCGCACCTACCTGCCCTACGCCGTCGTCTTCGGTGTGGTCGAGCGGTGGTCGGAGGCCTTCGCGTCCATCGGCGTCGACATCGCCGCAGCCACCAGCACGTTCTACGTCGGCCACGGCCCCCTCGACCTCGTCCACTTCAACCACGGCATCAACAGCTTCTCGGACACCGTCGCGCCGACCCTCGCCCAGGCGCCCCCGACCCAGGGTGGCAGTGGCAGCGGCGGCTTCTCCGGCGGTGGCTTCTCGGGCGGCGGTGGCTTCTCGGGCGGTGGCTTCGGCGGGGGCGGCGGCGGCAGCTGGTGACCTGACCCACGCCATCTCGATCAGGAGCACGACATGTCCACCGCCCTCGTCACCGGTGCCACGGCAGGCATCGGGCGCGCATTCGTCGACCGCCTCGCGGCGGACGGCCACGACCTGGTGCTCGTAGCCCGGGACCGCACCCGCCTCGACGAGGTGGCGTCGGCGCTCGCGGCCGCCCACGGAGTCGAGGTGGAAGTGCTCGCCGCCGACCTGTCGGACCGAGATGACTGTGCTCGCGTCGAGGCGCGGCTCGCCGACGCGCGACGGCCGGTGGACCTGCTCGTCAACAACGCTGGCTACTCGCTGACGGGGAACTTCGCCGACAACGACGTCGACGCCGAGGAGCAGTTGCTCGACGTGCTCGTGCGTGCCGTGCTGCGCCTGACCCACGCGGCGATCGGTCCGATGCGTGCCCGCGGTCGCGGGGCGGTGCTCAACGTCGCGTCCGTCGCCGCGTTCCTGCCCATGGGCCTCTACAGCGCCCACAAGGCGTGGGTGACCGCCTTCAGCCAGGGCCTGGCCGACGATCTCGCGAACGACGGCGTGCAGGTGACGGCCCTGTGTCCCGGGTTCGTGCGCACCGAGTTCCACGAGCGCATGGGCATGGACACCCGCGGGATCCCGTCGTGGGCGTGGTTGCGTGCCGACGACGTGGTCGACACCGCACTGGCCGACCTGCGGCGCGGTCGTGCGGTCAGCATCCCCGACGCGCGCTACCGCGTGACGTCGTCGCTGATGCGTCACGTGCCGCTGCGGCTGGCCGGCCGGGTGTCACGTCTGGTCCGGTGACGGTTGTCGGCTCCACTCGCCGGTCCCGTAGGCTCGCGACGTCGTCCCCGACGTCTCCCAGCGTCGATGATCAGGAGTCCTGCCGTGGCCAACGAGTTCGCAGGCGTCACCGACGTCCATGACCGCCTCACCAAGGTCGGCTACCTCCCGGACGAGTCGATCGAGACCGTGGTCTACCTCGCGGAGCGGCTCAACAAGCCGGTGCTCGTCGAGGGGCCGGCCGGTGTCGGGAAGACGGAACTCGCCAAGGCGGTTGCCGAGGCGCGGGGCGCGGAGCTCATCCGCCTGCAGTGCTACGAGGGCCTCGACGAGGCCAAGGCGCTGTACGAGTGGAACTACAAGAAGCAGCTGCTGCGCATCCAGGTCGGCAAGCCGTCCGCGGACAACCCGGCGTCGGGTGAGGAGTGGGATGACCTCCACGACGACATCTTCGGCGAGAACTACCTCCTCGAGCGGCCCCTGCTGAAGGCATTGCGCAGCGAGACGGACGTCGTCCTCCTGATCGACGAGGTGGACAAGGTCGACTTCGAGTTCGAGGCGCTGCTGCTGGAGATCCTGTCCGACTTCCAGGTCACGATCCCCGAGCTGGGCACCGTCACGGGCACGAAGCAACCGTTCGTGCTGCTGACGTCGAACAACACCCGCGAGTTGTCCGAGGCGTTGAAGCGGCGGTGCCTGTTCCTGTACCTGGACTACCCGGACGTCGAGCGCGAGAAGGAGATCGTCCTGTCGCGTGTCCCTGAGGCGCCCGAACAGCTCGCCGACCAGTTGGTGCGCATCGTCCGGTCCCTGCGCCAGATGGAACTGAAGAAGCCACCGTCGATCTCCGAGACCATCGACTGGGCGCGCACGCTCCTCGAGCTCGGTTACGACACGATCGACGAGGACGTGGCGCGCAGCACCCTGAACGTGTTGCTCAAGTACAGCCAGGACGTCTGGAAGGCCGCGAGCCACCTGCGGCTGCCGCCGAACCCCGAGATGAACTGAGCCCGGATCGGCCCGTCAGGCCGGTACGGGCTCCGGCTCACGCGTTCGCAGGGCCGCTGCGGCGACCAGACTGCAGGCGAACGACATCGCGAGTGCGGTGACGCGTGCGCCGGTGACGTCGACGAGCACACCGCCGAGGAACGGGCCGACTGCCGCGCCCATGCCCTTGGCCAGGCCGAACAGGCCGAGCAGCGTCGCCATGGCCGGACCGTCGTGGACCTCGGCCGCGTAGATGCCCTCGACCGCCCCGAACGCGCCGAGCGAGACCCCGGCGACGATCGCGAAGGCGGACGCCTGTACGAACGACCCGGCGTTGATCAACAGCAGCGCCCCGGCCGCCGACAGCAGGTGCGAACCTGCCAGCGTGGTGCGTGAGCCGAGGCGGGAGATGACCGGCGGCAGCGGCAGGCGACCCAGCAACTGCAGGACGCCGCGCGCCCCCGCGAAGCCCGACGCGACCGACAGGGCCATGCCACCCTCGGTCATCGCCGGTACCTGCTGGACGATGATCAGTGACGTTGCCGCACCACCCATCACCCCGGCCAGCAACAGGTTGCGCGGCGCTCCGCGGGCAGCGGCTGACCCCAGGATCGATCGCATCGTGGTGCGTTCGGCGACGGCGGGGGCGACGTCCGGGACGGCGATCGCGCACGCGAGGTAGGCCACGCCGATCGCGAGCGCCATGCCGCGCACGGTGGGGCGCCAGCCGTGGGTGGTCGCGGCAGCGGCGATGATCGGCAGCGCGATCGGGCTGGAGAAGGCCCCGAAGAGGGTGACCCGGGTGATGCCCTGGGCCCGTCGCGTCGGGGCGATCCGGGCCATGACCGCGGCGGTCGCGGTGTAGTAGCCGCCAGCGCCGATGAGGCCGCCCGAGACGGCGGCGAGCACGATGAAGGCCGCCGGATGGGTCGCCAGCGACATGAGGAACAGGAACGCTGCGGATGAGATCCCCAGTGCGGCGAACGTGACGCGCGACCCGCGATTGTCGAGCGCCCGACCGATGCCGGTCCCGAAGATGCCCGTCACCAGCAGGGAGGCGCCGTAGGCCCCGCCCAGGGTCGACTCGTTCCAGCCGGTGTCGTTGGCGATCGGTTCGATCAGGACGCCGAAGCCGTACAGCCACACCCCGAACGCCACGATCGTCAGCATCCCGAGGGCGAACGTCGGGACGGTGGGCAGGCGGTCCTCGGTGCTCACGCCGACCCGGGCACCGGCGTCAACGGCGCGTTCCCGTCGAGCACGGCGAGCACGTTGTCGACGACGAGGTTGGCCATGGTCGACCTCGTCCGGACCGACGCCGAACCGATGTGCGGCAGCACCGTGCAGTTGGGCAGGCCCAGCAGGGGGTGGTCGGTGGGCAGCGGTTCCTCCGGGGTGACGTCCAGGCCCGCGCCGAAGATCGTCCGCTCACGCAGAGCGGTGACGAGTGCGTCCGTGTCGACCACGTCGCCGCGCGCCATGTTGACGAGCACGGCGGTCGGCTTCATCAGCGCCAGTTCGCGGGCGCCGATGAGGTGGTGCGTCGCAGGCGTCAGCGGGCAGTGGAGCGACACCACGTCGGACGTCCGCAGCAGGTCGTCGAGGGGGACACCACTGGAGCGGTTGTGGTGGATGACGTCCATGCCGAGGCCGCGGGCGATGTCGGCGACACGACGCCCGATGTCGCCCATCCCGACGATGCCCAACGTTGCGCCGTCGACGTCCTGACCGAGCATCCAGCCTGGGTGCCAGTCGGGCCAGCGCCCCTGCTTGACGGCGTCCGCGGCCTCGACGATCCGTCGGGTGGCGGCCAGCATCAGGGCGATGGTGAGTTCCGCCGTGGTCTGGGCCAGCACACCGGGCGTGTTCGCGACGACGACCCCGCGCGCCGCGCACGCGTCGACGTCGATGTTGTCGAAGCCGACCGCCATGTTGGCCACGACGGCGAGGTCCGGGGCGACGTCGAGCACGTCGTCGCCGACCGTCTCGGTCAGCATCGTGATCAGGCCACGACAACCGGTCGCCCCCGTCACCAGCTCGTCCTGGGTCGGCGGCCGTTCGTACGGCCACACGTCGACGTCGACGTGTTGCGCCAGGCGTTCGAGGGCGTCGCCGGGCAGGTCGCGGGTCACGAAGACGCGGGGGCGGGAGGCAGTCACGCGGTCGTCCGTCAGAGGGGTCGGGGAGACGCGGCCAATGTAGACCCACGACGAACACGCGTGGGCCGGGGTGGCCGTGCCGGACGGCACCAGCCGACGTCCGCGACGCACCGTCAACACCGGTCACCTAGGGTCGGTGCCATGAGGCGAGGGGCCTCGCGCGCAGGCTGCACCGTTGCGTGTTGCGTCCACGATGGCGACGCCCACGTACGTCCGAGCACCTGAACGAGGGACTTCGCATGTCGAGCCACCGTCCGACGTTCGTACGCGCCGCCGCCCTCATGGTCGTCACGGGACTGCTGGCGTCCCTCGCGACGTCGCTGCCCGCGTCCGTGGCCAACGCGGCCGTGGACGGCGTCAACCCCCCGCCGACGTTCTTCGACGAGGACGGCGACGGACTCCTCGATGTCGCCGAGGGGCCGTCACCCGTCAACTTCCTCGGGCTCGGT
>JBFJMP010000040.1:0-11238 GCA_041633895.1 Nitriliruptoraceae bacterium | reverse complement strand
CGTCCTCCCCCATCATCTGCATGTCGACGGTGTACGTCGGGGAGCCGGTGGCGATCACCGAGTACCCGCCGTGACCCACCGGCTGTGGCCAGTCCGGGGCGAGGTCGTCGTGGGTGCGGGTGACGTGCTCGAGCACGATTCGCGTGTGGCCGTTGATGATCCCCTGCACCTCGAAACGCAGGGCTGCCTGGGTGCCCTCCTCGATGGTGCCCGACGCGATGTCGTAGGTGGTGTGGGCGGGCAGGCGCTCGACCTCCTCGCGGACCTCGTCCAGCTCGACGCCCAGCCCGGCCGCCAGCTGCCGCACCACCTGGCCCCACGCCAACGTCAACACGCCCGGGACGAGCAGCATCGGGGTGTCGTCCATGGAGCGACCGAAGCCCATGATGTCGAACATGACCGTCGGGTTGTCGTAGGTGGCGTAGTTCACGACCTCGCGACACCGCAACTCGTCGATGCGCTCGCAGATCGCCGTGACCGCCAGCGGCAACAGGTCGTTGGCCCAACCCGGGTCGACGCCGTTGACGAACAGGGACGCGCCACCCTCCCTGCCGGCCTCGATCACGGGCTTGGTCAGTTCGTCCGGCAGGCCGCCCGGGAACTGCAGGAACACCGGCGACGACGACACGACGTTCACGCCGGCACGCAGGATCATGGCGAGGTCCTCGATCGCCTCCATGAGGCGGTCGTCGGCCATCGCGGTGTAGACGACGCAGTCCAGGTCCTGGGCCAGCAGCGCCTCCGCGTCGCGTGTGGCCGTGACCCCGAGGTCACGCCCGAGGCCGGCGAGTTGGCCGAGGTCCTTGCCGTCCTTTGCCTCCGAGGACACCCAACCCCCGACCAGCTCGAGGCCCGGATGTGCGTCGATCCCGGCGATGGCCTTGCGGCCGACGTTGCCCGTGCTCCAGACGGCGACGCGGAGTGTCATGACGGTTCCTGTCGTGTGGTCGCGTGATGGCGGTTCGCGGTGGTGCGGTCGCGTGTGGTCGCGTGTGGTCGCTCGTGGTTTCGGCGGTCAGACCGCGTCAGGTTCGAGGTCGGGCAGCGGCAGCGTGAGGTTCGGCTTCTCGATGCCGCCGTCGACCTCGATGACCTTCCCCGTGACGAAGCTGCCAGCGTCCGAGCAGAGGTAGAGCGCCGCGGCGGCGATGTCCTCGGGGTCACCGAGCCGCCGCAGCGGCGTGTCCCGTTCCATCTCCTCGCGCAGGTCGTCGTTCGCCGCGACGATCTCGAGCGCCGAGGTCAACACCGACCCGACCGCGAGGCCGTTGACCCGGATGCGGGGCGCGACGTCCGCGGCGAGGAGTCGCGTCATGTGCGCGAGTGCCGCCTTCGCCGTCCCGTAGGCGAGGTACCCGCGCTCGCGCAGGCGCCCCATCGCCGACGAGATGTTCAGGACCGACGAACCCTCCTGCTGCAGCAGGTGTGGCACCGCGGTGCGCGTCAGCGCGAGGGCCGTCGTCACGTTGAAGTGGAACGCCTCCTCCAACATCTCGTCCGTGGTCTGCAGCAATGACATCGGCAGCGTGCCGCCGACGTTGTTCACGACGATGTCGAGGCGACCGAAGGTGTCCACGGCGTGCCCGACGAGACCCGCGACCGCGCTGAGGTCGCTGAGGTCTGCCGGTACGACATGCGCACGACGCCCCGCCGCCGCGACGCGCTCGGCGACCTCGTCGAGCTGGTCCTTGGTCCGGGACGCGATCACGACGTCCGCCCCGGCCTCGGCGAAGCCGACGGCGATCGCGGCTCCCAGGCCGCGGCCCGCGCCGGTGACGATCGCCACCCGGTCGTCCAGACGGAATCGGTCCAGGATCATCCCGCAGCCCTGTCGTCGGTCAGGGCCTGAACACTATCTGACGACCCGTCAGGTCGCGCTGGGTCGGCCGGCGCCGTCAGCGGGGCGGGTAGCGCTTGAAGATCGCGCGGGTCATCGCGCGCGGGGCGTCGGCCAGCACAGGCAACAGGGCCATCATCCTGGGCAGGCGTACGTCGGTGCGGCCGGTCTCGAGCGCGTCGACGATCGCCGCGACGACGTCCTCCACCGGCGTCAGGTCCTTGCCGCTGCTGGCTGCCGCCGCGGCCGCGAGCGGCCCGTACTCGCGCGACTCGGCGTCCATGCCCGTGGGAACCGATCCGAGGTGGACGGTCGTGACGTGCACCGGGAGGTCGCGCAGGTCCTGGCGCAGGGCTGCGGTGAACGCGCTGACCCCGGCCTTGGCGGCCGAGTAGTACGACAGGCCGGGCGGCGACATCACGGCGGCGAGCGACGACACGTTGACGACGTGGCCGCGCCCCCGTTCGAGCATCAACGGCACCCAGTCCCTCGTGAGGTGGATCGGGGCGTGGAGGTTCACCTGCAGCAGTCGGTCGATGTCGTCGTGGTCCTGGTCGAACGCCCAACCGACCAGCGAGATCCCGGCGTTGTTGACCACCACGTCCACGGGCCCGTCGGCCTCGACCCGTTCGACCAGACCGGCCACGGCCGCCGGGTCGCCGAGGTCGCACGGGTAGGCGGTGCCGCCCGTCGCGGCGGTCACCGCGTCGAGGTCGTCCGATGGCCGTGCCACCAGCGCCACGGTCGCCCCCCGGTGGGCGAACCCCTCGGCCAGTCCGCGTCCGATGCCGCGTGAGGCCCCGGTGACGACGATGCGTCGCCCCGCCACCCCGATCGGTGCGCCGTTCCGGCTCCCACGTCCCATCCCGCGTCTCCCTCGCCTGTCGCATCGGACAGTCGGCCCGACGCTCCTGCGCGCGCACGCTACCTAGGCTTGGCATCCGATCGTGCTGAAGGCCCCCGCCCCGAAAGGCCGCCATGTCCGTCCCCCTCGCCGTGTCCGTCGGTGTCGCCGGCGCCTCACCCTCCGACGACATCGAGCTCGTCCGTCGGGCCGAGGCCTGCGGCTACGGCGCCGCGTGGGCCGCGGAGGTGGACGGACCCGAGGCCTTCTCGATGCTCGGGGCGCTGTCCGTGGCCACCGACCTCGACCTCGGCGTGGCCGTGGTCCCGGTCCAGACCCGCACCGCCTTCGTCCTGGCGAACGCCGCGCTGACGATGTCCGGCCTGACGAACGGCCGCTTCGCGCTGGGCGTCGGGGCGTCGAGCGAGGTCGTCGTGAACCGGTTCGGTGGCCAGCCGTTCGACCGCCCGCTGGCCCACACCCGCGAGATGGTCCAGGCCCTGCGCCCCGTCCTCGCCGGCGAGCGGACCACGTTCCACGGCGACCACGTCGACATCGGTGGCTACAAGTACCCCAAGCCGGTGCCGACCCCGGTGCCGCTGTACGTCGGCTCCCTCAACCCGAAGTCGCTGCGCATGGCCGGGGAGCTGGCCGACGGCGTGTGCTTCAACCAGATGGCACCCCACCACGTCCCGAAGATGCTCGCCGAGGTCCGGGCGGGTGCCGAGGCTGCGGGGCGCGACCTGCCGGCGGACTTCCCGGTCGTCGCGCGCCTGTTCTGCCTGGTGACCGACGACGTCGCCGGGGCGCGGCAGATGGTCCGCCACGTGTTCGCGCCCTACGTCGCGACCAGCGTCTACAACCGCTTCTACCGCTGGATGGGCTACGAGGAGGAGGCGCAGGCCATCGCGGAGGCCGCCGAGGCCAACGACAAGGCCGCCATGGCCGCCGCGTTCAGCGAGCGCGTCCTCGACGACCTCTTCGTGCTCGGCTCGGCCGAAGTCGTCGCCGACCGCCTCCGTGAGTACGTCGACGCCGGCGTCACCGTCCCCGCCATCGCCCCGATGGCGCTGGGCATCGACATGGCGATCGACACCGTCGAGGCCATCGCCCGCGTCTGGTAGCGCCAACCGCCCCGCCCCGGAACCCGCGCCCCAGCGCGGAACCCTGCACGACCGAACGCCCCACCCGGCCGCCCCGCCCCGGAACCCGCGCCCCAGCGCGGAACCCTGCACGACCGGGCGCAACGACGAAGGCCGACCCCGCGATGCGGAGCCGGCCTCGGCGGTGCTGATCCGGTGGGCGCGGCAGGTTTTGAACCTGCGACCTCTGCCGTGTGAAGGCAGCGCTCTCCCACTGAGCTACGCGCCCGGAAAGCGTCGCGGACGATACCCCGCCCGGCTGCCCGGTGCCAATGGAGCCCCAGCCAAGACCCCCAACCCCTCGCAGCAACCACGTGCACGACACGCGTCCGTGTGGTTTGCTCGACGCACGAGGTTGAGAGGAGGTGGTCCGTGAATTCAGACAGACGTTACGGGACCCTCGAGGTGTCCGGCCGCTAGGCGGACGACTGGACCGCCTGGCGAATACCCGCCGGGCACCGCCGGCGCACCGGGTCGGGGCCGTGATCGCCCAGCGACGCGTCGCTGAACTCGATCGGGCACGTCCCGCCCGACGCACCATCGGTTGCCTCGGTCACCAGTCGGTTCCGTGAACCAGCACCATCGGAACGGGGAGCGCACCCGCGCTCCCCGTTTCGCATGCCGGAGCCCCGGCGTCACCGAGCCGCGGTGAGGTCCACGTCGAGGATCACATCGGTGCCCGGCTCCGCCGGCAGCGGCAGGCCCTCGTCGGTGACGCGCATGCGCGTGGCGCCGACGACGGCCACGGCCGACGCGAGCCATCCGTCCTCGATCGCCCCGGACACATGGGCCGCAACGGGCCGGACGTCACCGTCCACGTCCATCCACACGACCAGTTGACGCCCAAGCGCGACCTCGGGCACCCGGGTGAGGGTGTAGGCGACACGGTCCGAGGTCACCGCGATCGCCCCGACCGGTCCCACGTCGCCCCGCAGCGTCAGGACCTGCCCCGTGCCGAGCGCCGCCAGCGCCCGCTCCTGGACGTCCGTCACGCGCTGCAGCTCGGCGTTCTCGGTCCGCAGCTGGGCGACCCAACCCGACAGCACGACGAGGGTCAGCACGACGACCACGCTGGTCACGAGGACCCGCCACTGCGGCGGCAGGACGAGCGCGTCGTGGCGGCGCCCCGCACCGTCAGCGCCCCGGCCGTCCTCGACATCGACGAGTTCCCGTGCGTTCGCCAGCTCCTCGCGCTCGGCGTCTGCCATCGCGGACGCGACCCCCCGCAGCTCTGCGACACGGCCACGACACAGCTCGCAGCCGACGAGGTGGCGCCGGAAACGCGATCCGTCGCCGGAGCTCAGCCCACCGAGGACATGGCCGAGCGCGAGCTCGTCCCAGTGTGCGTCATGTCCCGTCTGGCTCATGACCGGAGGATACGACGGCATCGTCCCCGTGGTCACCGTCAGCGTCGTCGGAATCGGCATCCGTCACGTCCGCCGCGTCGGGGGCCGACGACTCGTCCTCGTCGGCCTCGAGCCACGGGTGGTCGAACTCGAGGTCCCACGCCCACGGGCGGTCCTCCCACGGCTTGGTGCGAACCAGCCAGGCGGTGACCAGGAGGGACGCACCGAGCAGCGCCCACTGCGACCCGGTCAACTCCAGGAAACGACGGTCCTGTCGGGCGAAGTCACCCGTGAAGCGGACGACCCCGTACCCGTAGACCCACATCGCGGCGAAGAAGCCGTCGAAGCGCGGGCGACGCTCCAGCCACAGCAGCAGGAGCAGGACGAACAGCGCCGCCCCGAAGTCGTACAGCGCGGTCTGGTGGACGGCGGTGTCGAAGCAGCCCAGGGTCGGGTTCGTACCGAGGCGTGCGACGGCGGCGTCGTAGGACCCCGGGTCGGCGCCCCACAGGGAACTGACCGAGTTGAAGTCGCCCGTGCAGCGCCAGCCGAGGAAGAAGTCCGTCGGCTGACCGATGTGGTCACCGATCATGAGGTCGCCGATGCGCCCCACGACCAGGCCCGCAGCCAGCCCCGGCATCGCCGAGTCCAGCACCTGTCGCGGACGCCACCCCTGCTTGATGGCCCACGGCATGGCGTACATGATCGCGCCCGCCACACCGCCGAGGAACGTCAGGCCACCCTCCCACGCGGCGAAGATCCGCAGCGGTTCGGACGAGAACTCGTCGAGGTGGGTGAGCACGTAGAACAGGCGCGCCCCGAGGATCGCCCCGATGGCGACGCGGCCGAGCAGTGCCTGCACGGCCTCGGAGATGTCCGGGATGTGGGTGTGCGACAGGCCACGCAGTTCGGCCCGGCGGATCATCATCCAGGCGCCGAGCGCGAAGCCGGCAGCGATGCCGATGCCGTGGGGCGAGATCGCCAGGTCGCCACCCAGCGGAATCCGCGAGATGATCGGCCAGGCCAGTTCAGCAAGGAACATCGGTCAGCAGCCTCCACCGAGGAACTGTCGTGGGTTGACGGCTGACCCGTTCACGCGCGTCTCGAAGTGCAGGTGCGTGCCCGTGGAGTTGCCGGTGGTGCCGACGGTACCGATGCGCTGTCCACGCTGGACCGACTGGCCCTCGCCGACGATGATCTCGGACTGGTGCGCGTAGGCGGTCACGACGCCGTCGCCGTGGTCGATGAGCGTGAGGTTGCCGTACCCGCCCGACCAACCGGTGAAGATGACGACACCGCCCTTGGCGGCCACGATCGCCTTCGTGAGGTTGTCGTTGATGTCGATGCCGGCGTGCTGACGGCCCCAGCGACGCCCGTACTCGGACGTCACCTGACCGCACACGGGCCAGACGTACCCGGACACGGACGGCGGCGAGATGTTCGGCGGCGGGGCCGACCGTTCGCGGATGAGGCGTTCGATCTGGGCGGCCTCGGCCTCCAGACCCTCCTCCTGGTGCTCGAGCTCGTTCGCGCGGGCGCGGGCTGACGCGGCCGCGAGCGCTCGACTCTCACGCAGCGCCTCGGCCTCGGCGAGGATGACCTCCTGCTCCGCCTGCAACGCCGTCAGGCGGTCGACGGCGAGGTCGAGCTCGTCCTGCTGGGTCAGCACCCGGCCCTGCGCCGCCTGCACCTGTTCCACGGTGGCGAGGTCGCCGCGGTTGATGACCTGCAGGAGGGTCGACCGGTCGATGGCGGTCTCGATGTCCTGTGCGGACATGATGACCTCGAGGTCACCGCCGAACGACGTCTTGAACATCTCCACGGCACGGTCGTTGAACGCGGCCTGCACGGCCTCGGCCTCGGCGCGCAGCGCGTCGAGTTCCGCCTGCGCGGCGGCCACCCGGCTCTCCTGCTGGCCCAGCTCGTAGGCCACCTCGTTGACGATGGCCTCGATCTCGGCGACGCGGGCGTCCGCGTCCGCGAGTTCCTGCCCGGCGGCGGCCGCAGCGGCCTCGGCGGCCTCGAGCTCCTCACCAACCCGCTGCAGGCGGGCCCGGACGTCGTCGAGGTCACCCTGGTCCTGTGCTGCCGCGGACACCGAGAGGCTCAACGCGGCCACGACGACGGCAGCAAGCACGCGGGCACGACGCAAGGGGGCGGTCCTCGGAAACGACGTCAGCGGGAGGTCTGAGTGTGATGCGGAGGCTACCAACGGTCAGTTGGGGGCCAACTACGGTGCACCGACCCCACGACCACCGACCATCGAGGCCCTCGTGACCACGACCGACTCGGATCTCACGCCCGACGAGCTCCAGATCGCGTTCCACGAGGTCGAGTGCCAGACCTACGACGAGCGGTTCGGCATCAGCTACGACGAGCACACCGCGCGCGAAGCGGCACGCGAGGCTCGGCGGCTCCTCGGCGACACGCGCTTCGGCAAGGTGCTCGACGTCGGCTGCGGCACGGGCTTCCTCGGCCTCGGCCTCGCGAAGGTCGGCCAGGTCGACGAACTGCACCTGTCGGACATCTCGGAGGGGATGCTGGGTCGGGCCCGCGAGAACGCGGCCGGTCTGGACGTGGACGCGACCTTCAGCCGCGCCTCGGCCGCCGCGCTCCCCTACCCCGACGACACCTTCGACGCCGTGGTGACCCGCGGCGTGCTGCACCACCTCCACGACGTGCCGGCGGCGCTGCGCGAGTGGCGGCGGGTGGTCAAGCCCGGCGGACCGGTCCTCGCCCTGTCGGAGCCGACGCCGTGGGCCGACCGCATCGGTGGCTGGACGGCGCGGTCCGCCCTCGCCGGCCTCAAGGGCGCCCGCAAGGTCGCGGCGGCCGTCGGACGGCCGTTGTCGGCCCACGACGAGGAGACCGCGGCGCTGAACCACTACTGGGACCTCGTGGCGATGGCCGCGAACCTGCACGTGTTCTCGCCCGACGACCTGCGTGCCCTCGGCGACGAGGTCGGCTTCGACGAGGTCGAGGTCCGCGGGTCGGGGCTGCTGTCGATCTCGTGGGCCGCGGCGTACTACTGCCTCGTGGGTGAACTGCCCGACCTCGCCGCGTCCAAGCGGGCCAAGGGGCTGTCGGGGCGCGTGTTCGGCGCCCTGCGACAGGTCGACGGGCTGGTGTCCGAGCGTGTCGTCCCCGACGGGATGCTCATGACCGTCCAGGCCGTGTTCCGCGACAACCCCTGAGCGGTCAGCGAGTCGTCGCGCGCTCGCGGACCGGGCGGATGACCGAGCGGGGTTCTCGGATCGGTGGCTCCCACGGCGCCTCCGGCTCGATCGCCACGACCGGGCGACGCCAGTCCCCCGACGGGGCGTCCCACCAGCCGGCCAGGCGTGAGGTCACCCGCGCCCCGGCGTCCAGCCGCGGGCCGATCCGTGCGGCGACGGCCCGTTCGAGGTAGCCCAGCCGCCACGGGGGGCCACCGGCATCGAGCCAGACGGCAACCGCCAGCGGATCGGCGGGGTTGTCGGGTTCGCGGCGCAGGGCCACCGCCACCCCGCGGCGGGGATCACGGGCGCCCGGTGGCCGCGCGGCGAAACGGTGGCCGCGGACCGGGGTCAGGAACCCGAGGAAGGAAGCGTGTCGTGATGTGGTCATGGCCCCATGATGCCGACGCCCTGTGACACGTCACGGCCAGTCCGCGTCCTCGGGGTCCGCCGCGACGGCGGGGCAGGTCGACCTGCGACCACAGAACCGGCACCACGCCCCACCGACGAGGCGCAACTCCGACTCCGCGGGGCGGTCGAACAGCAGGCGGGCGACGCGCGTGGCGCCGTCGATCACGCGCCGCGCGGCCGTCTCCAGGAGTGCCGGGTCGTGGTCCTCGATGTCCCACGCTCCCTCGCTGACGTAGTAGGTGGCCCACCGGAACGGCGCCTGGCCGAACTTCAACGTCGCCAGCAACGCGTAGAGGCGCAGGTCCTGACGCTCACGGGTCGGGTTGCGCATCCCCGTCTTGAGGTCGACCAGCAGCATGCGGGCGCGGTCGTCACGCACGGCCCCGATGGTCATGTCCGGGGTCCCGCGCACGATGACGGCACCCTCACCGAACGATGCCTCCATGCGCTGCTCCAGGCGCAGGGTCGCGCTCGGTGGCAGCAGCGGCCACAGGTCACGGAACTCGGTGACGCGCTGTTCGGCGGTCAGGCGCATCGCCGACGCGCCGACGCGGTCGAGGCCGTTGACGAAGTCCGCGAGGCTGCCGACGTCGGACACGAACTCGTGCCACGCCCGTTGGACGACCTCCTCGGCCGGCACCTCACGACGGGCGGCGTGGTCCAGTTCGATCGCGCGGTGGGCCAGCTTGCCGCCGACCAGTTGGGGCGACCACTCGAACGGCGTCTCCTCCTGGTCGATCCAGCGCCCGTCGCAGACGATCGCCCCGAGGCTGGACTTGCCGAGGAAGACCCGCTCCCCCGGTGGGACCGCGTCCAGCACAGGAGCGAGGCCGTCGTCGAGCATCCGTCGCAGGTGGTCCCGCAGGTCCGGGTCGACGACGGGGCGCTCGTCGTTCCAGGCGAGCAGTTCGTCGACGAGGCGACGGTGCGCCGGCGTGGTCAGCTCCATGGTTGGTCCGGCTCGGCGGTCCTCACAGCGCGGCCAGTCCACGCAGGTCGTCGTCGGACAGGTTGGGCGACACGAAGGTCCCGTCGAACCGGAGCACGGGAACGCCACCCACGCCGTCGCCGCGGTGCACGAGCATGCGTTGACGGAGGCGGTGGCGCAGTTCGTGGTCCTCGACCAACGCCCGGACCTCGTCCACGTCCATACCCGCCTGCCCGGCCACGTCGACCAGCACGTCGGGCGCCCCGACATCGCGGTGCTCCAGCCAGTGGGCCCGGTAGACGGCCATGCGCCACGCTGCGTCGAGGTCCTGCTCGATCGCGAGTTCCCCGACGAGGTGGGCAGTCAGCGTGGACGGGTGCAGACGCGGACGGTCGAGCTCCCAACCGAGGTCCGCGGCCGCCGCGCGGTTGCGGTCCCAGTCCTCGATGTCGTCCAGCGTCGCGGGCAGGGTGACGTCGAGGCCGAGCACGTCGAACCCACCGAACTCGACGGCGAGGCCCTCGTCGGCCAGCGCCTGCAGGCGGAGCATCGCGACGAGTGCGCCGGCGGACGGGATGTCGTGGTAGAGAGTCAGCATGATGCCCGCAGGCTACGCGGGGACACGGAGGCGATGGTGACGGCAACACTGGCCGAACTGCAGGCGACGTTCGCGGGGACGGGGACGTTGGAGGCGATCCTGCTGCGCCCGGGACACCGCGAACCGGTGGTCGCGGTCGACGCGGTCGAGGTCATCGCCGACCGCGGACTGGACGGTGACCGTCGGGCAACCGCCGCGACGCCCGACGGCAAACGTCACGTCACGCTCGTCCAGGCCGAACACCTCGAGGTCGTCGGTGCCCTCCTTGGACGACCGGTCGAGGCCGCCGACGTGCGGCGCAACCTCGTCGTGCGCGGCATCAACCTCGCCGCCCTGCGCGATCGCCGCTTCCGGATCGGTGACGTCGTCCTCGAGGGCACCGGTCACTGCCACCCGTGCTCACGCATGGAGGAGGTGCTCGGCGTCGGCGGGTACACGGCGATGCGTGGGCACGGCGGCATCAACGCGCGAGTCATCTCGCCGGGCCCCATCCACCTGGGCGACGCCGTCGCGGTCGCCTGACGCCGGTCAGCGCTCGGAGGTCGCCGCGGGGCGGTCCGGGTCCGCGGACCACGCCGACCACGACCCGACGAACACCCGTGGCAGGCCCAGGCCGACGTGTTCCATGACCAGGGCGTCGTGGCAGGCGGTCACCCCGGACCCGCAGTAGACGACCGCGTCAGCGTCAGGTCCGGCGCCGACCTCCACGAACCGGGCGCGCAGGTCGGCGGCGGGGCGGAGGCGGCCGTCATCGGTGAGGTTGCCGGCGTAGGGGACGTTGACGGCGCCCGGCACGTGACCCTTGTCGAACTTGCGCTTCGGCCGTGAGTCGACCAGCACGACGTCGGCCCCGCCGTCGACCAGCTTCTTCACGTGCGCGGCGCTCACCGCGCGGAGCCCGCCCCGGGCCACCCAGT
>JBFJMP010000039.1:0-11271 GCA_041633895.1 Nitriliruptoraceae bacterium | reverse complement strand
ACGTCCGAGATCGTCTTCAACGTCCTCGGACAGGGCGACGAACTCGAGGCCGGCATGGCCGCCGTCGAGTCCATCGCCGCCGACTGAGCAGGCCTCAGCGGGCGCGCTGGCGCGAGCCACCCTTGCCGCGGGTGGACGCACTGGTCCGCCCGTTGCTGGTTGACCCGTTCGAGCGACCGCTCGACGACCCGTTCGCACGCGTGCGGCCACCGTTGCTCGACGAACCGCGACTCGTGGAGCCCTGGCTCGTCGAACCACGGCTTGTGGAGCCCTGGCTCGTGGAGCCCTGGCTGGTCGAGCCGTTGCGCGACCCGTTGCCGGAGCCGTTGCGCGAGCGGTTGCCGGAGCCGTTCCCGCCACCACCGTTGCGGTTGCGGTTGCCGCCGCCACCGCCCCGACGCTGGCCGTTGCCACCGCCCTTGCGGCCCGACGGGCCCTTCTTGGCGCCGCCGCCCTGACCGCCACCCGTGCGGATGTCGATCGACGGCTCGGGGCCGTCGTCCGAGGTCAGGTGCTCGAGGTCGACGTGATGCAGCCCCTTGGGCAGCTCCAGGACGCGCTGGAAGTCCGCGATCGTCCCGTGGTCCTCGGGTGTGACGAGCGACACGACCACGCCGGTCGCCCCGGCGCGCCCCGTGCGACCCGAACGGTGGACGTAGTCCTTGTCCGAGGCCGGCGGGTCGTAGTGCACGACCACCGCGACGTCGTCGACGTGGATGCCGCGCGCGGCGACGTCCGTGGCGACGAGGGTGGTCGACGCGCCCTTCTGGAAGTTGCTGAGGGCGCGCTCGCGCTGACGCTGCGAGCGGTCGCCGTGGATGGCCTCGGCACTGATGCCGTCGGTGCGCAGCTGCTTGGCGAGCCGGTCCGCGCCACGCTTGGTGCGCGTGAACACGATCGCCGGATCGACGCCACGGACGATCTTGGCCGTCAGCTTGCGACGGTCGAGGCGTTCGGTCGGCCAGAACAGGTGCCGGACGTCGCCGGCCTCCTCGACGGGCTCGTCGACCTCGATCGTGACGGGCTTGGACTGGTAGCGCTTGACGAGCACGTCCACGTCGCCGTCCAGCGTCGCCGAGAACAGCAGCGTCTGGCGGCCGTCCGGCGTGCGGTCGAGGAGGCGCTTGACCTCGGGCAGGAAGCCCATGTCGGCCATGCGGTCGGCCTCGTCGAGCACGACGATCGCCACGGCCCCGAGGTCGATGTCGCCGCGCTGCACGAGGTCGGCCAGGCGACCGGGGGTCGCGACGACCACGTCGACGCCCTTGCGGAGGCGCTGGATGTCCTTGTTGATGGAGGTGCCGCCGTAGATCGTCGCGACGCGGAGGTTGCGCGCGTTCGTCATCGGCACGAGCGTGTCGCGGACCTGGGAGGCCAGCTCGCGCGTCGGGGTGAGGATGAGGGCGTGGGGCCGCTTGGGCTGCGCACGCTCGGTCAGCACGGCCACCGGCAGTGCGAAGGCGAGGGTCTTGCCCGAGCCGGTCGGGGCGCGACCGCACAGGTCCTCGCCGGCGAGGGCGTGGCGGACCGTCAGGGACTGGATGGGAAACGGTTCGTCGATACCGGCACCGCTGAGGGCGCGGACGACGTCGGCGGGCACGCCGAGTTCGGTGAATGATGCAGTCAAAGCATGACTCCGTGAGGGCGCGCAGGATGGCGCCGGGAATGATCGTGCGTGTGGGAGAACACGCACGTGTCGGGGAGACAGAACCGTCTCGGTGCGCCGCGTCAGGCGGGCGGTGAGAACGGGATCCGGGTCCGCGCCCGGCAACTCGACGGTGTGTCAGTGATGCTGTCGGTGCCGGCGCTCGTGTTCGAGGCCCCCGGTGGGGCAACGACGAGAACCGTACAGGTCCGACGGACAGAACACCATGACCTGTGCGCGGATCAGGGTGCCGGGAAGAACTGGTCGACACACCGTGGACGCGACGTGACCCCCGGGGCGCACGACCAGCGCCGTCACCACTGGGTTGCGATGTACTGGGTCTCGCAGAACTCGTAGATCCCGTCGGTCGAGCCCTCGCGCCCCAACCCGGACTGCTTCATCCCACCGAACGGGGCGGCCGGGTCCGACACCAGCCCACGGTTGAGCCCGATCATCCCGGCCTGGATCCGCTCGCTGACGGCCAGGCCACGTTCGAGGTCAGCGGTGAACACGTAGCCGGTGAGGCCGCGCTCGGTGTCGTTGGCCTGGCGGAGCATCTCGTCGACGTCCGTGAACGGGATGACCGGCGCGACGGGTCCGAAGATCTCCTCGTGCGCGATCGATGAGCCGTGGTCGACCCCGCCGAGCACGGTTGGTTCGAAGAAGAACCCATCGCGGTCCATGCGCTCCCCGCCGAGGACGACCGTCGCACCGTCGCCGGTTGCCGCCCCGACCAGTCGCTCGAGGTTGTCCACGGCGTCCGGGTCGATCATCGGCCCACAGGTCACGTCCTCGTCCCGGCCATCGCCGACGACCAGGTCCCCCATCGCCGCCGCGAGCCGCTCGGTGAACTCATCCGCGATCCCGGCCTGTGCGTAGAAGCGGTTGGCAGCCGTGCACGTCTCGGCCGAGTGGCGCATCTTCGCGAGCATCGCACCCTCCACGGCCGCATCGAGGTCGGCATCGTCGAACACGATGAACGGCGCGTTGCCCCCCAGTTCCATCACCGTCTTGAGGACGCGGTCGGCGCTGCGACGCAGCAGGACGCGCCCCACCTCGGTCGAGCCGGTGAACGACACCATGCGCGTCGCTGGGTGGTCGACCGCTGCGTCGAACCACGCCCCCGAGTCCGCGGCGGGCACGACGTTGAGGATGCCGTCCGGCAGGCCGACCTCGGCGAACAGTTCGGCGAGTCGGAGTGCGGTCAGCGGGGTCGCGCGCGCGGGCTTGACGACGACGCCGTTGCCAGCACCCAGCGCCGGGGCGAGCTTTCGGGTCATCATCGCGGCCGGGAAGTTCCACGGCGTGACCATCACCACCACCCCGACCGGCGGGTGCTGGACGAGGATGCGGTTCGTGCCGGATGGAGCGGTTGCCAGCGTCCCCCGGATGCGGACGGTCTCCTCGGCGTTCCACCGGAAGAACTCGGCGGCGTAGTCCACCTCACCGCGGGCGTCCCGGATCGGCTTCCCGTTCTCGGCGACCATCAACTGGGCGAGCTCCTCGCGATGGTCCTGCATCACCTGCCAGCAGTCGCGCAGCAACTCCGCCCGCTCGCGGGGAGGGCGTGCGGCCCATGCCGGCTGGGCGTCGGCGGCGGCCTGCACGGCCGCTGTCGCGTCCTCCGCCGTGCCGGACGCGACCTGCTCGATCACATGGCCGGTGGCCGGGTCGAGCACGTCGATCCGGTCACCGCCGGAGCCGCCTCGCCAGGTGCCGCCGATGAACAGGTCGGTGCGCATGAATGCTCCAGTGGTTGGTGCGACCTCTACCATGCTTCGACACCGGGTGGGAGTACGGATGTTGGACGTTCGCATGGGGCTGCGCGCTGGCGCCCTGACCATGGCCGTTGCGACGCTGGGGCTGGTGGTGACACCGGCCGCGTCGGCACAGGACGCCGGGGCTGCGGCGCCCGACCGCTACGACCTGGCCAACGGCTGCTGGGCGCTGGAGTCCACTGCTGCGAACGCGTTCGTCACCCGGGAGGGTGACGGGTTCACCGCGATGGCGTCCGACCTCGACGCCGCGGAGCCCTTCCACCTCGAGCCGACCGAACTGGGCGTCTACCTGCTGTTCGGGTCGACCGAGGACTTCGTGGCCGCCGACGGCTCCGGCGTCGCCAGCGCGGACAGCCCCTCTCCCGCCGCCGAGTGGGTCGTCGACGACGCCGAGGCCGGTGGCTTCACGATCACGACGTTCGACGGCGACGAGCGCCTGACCGCGGACGCGTCCGGGGCGCTGGTCCTCGCTGCGGCGGCCGGCGACGACCAGCGGTTCACCGTCAGCGCCCACACGGGCTGTGCGGTCTGGCCCGACCCGCAGATCAACATCAGCGGTGAGCACCCGACCGGCGACACCGCCATCGCCGAGGCCAGCGGCTACGTCGACGCCCACCTCCACCAGATGGCGTTCGAGTTCCTCGGTGGCAGCGCCCACTGCGGTCGCCCGTGGCACCGCTACGGCGTGACCCACGCGCTGGTCGACTGCGTCGACCACCAGGTGGCCGACGGCTCCCTTGCCGTCCTCGAGAACTTCCTCCAGCACGGCACCCCCAACGGCAACCACGACCCGGTGGGATGGCCGACCTTCGTGGACTGGCCGGCACACAAGTCGCTGACGCACGAGCAGACCTACTACTCGTGGATGGAGCGCAACTGGCGCGGCGGACTGCGGCTGTACACGAACCTCCTCGTCGAGAACGGGGCGCTGTGCGACCTCTACCCGATCAAGCGCAACAGCTGCGACGAGATGGAGTCGGTCCGCCTGCAGTTGCAGGACATGCTGGACATGCGCGACTACATCGACGCCCAGAGCGGCGGCCCGGGTGAGGGCTGGTTCCAGATCGTCACCGACCCGTTCCAGGCGCGCGAGGTGATCAACGCCGGCAAGCTGGCCGTGATCCTCGGCATCGAGACCTCCGTGCTGTTCGGCTGCGGCCTCCAGGCCGGACAGCCGACCTGCACCACCGACGACATCGACGAGCAGCTCGCCGAGTTCTACGACGCCGGCGTCCGCCAGATGGAGCTCGTCAACAAGTTCGACAGCGCCCTGTCCGGCGTCGCCGGCGACAGCGGGTCCTTCGGCCTCCTCGTCAACACCGGCAACTTCTGGGAGACCGGGCGCTTCTGGGACATGCGCACGTGCACCAACGAGGACGCCGAACACGTCCACGACCGGGAGCAGGAGTCGCTGGGCGAGTTCCCCGAGCAGGATGCGATCTTCGGCGCCATCAGCGAGCTGTACGGCCCCGGCGCCCCGACCCCGATCTACCCGGAGGGCCCGCACTGCAACGCGCTGGGCCTCGGGCTGCTGGGCTCGTACGTCATCGACGAGATGATCGAACGCGGGATGATCATCGACCCGGACCACATGAGTGTCCTGGGCCGCCAGCAGGCCCTCGACCAGATCGAGTCACGTGGCTACGAGGGCGTGATCAGCTCGCACAGCTGGTCCACCCCCGACGCGTACGCCCGCATCATGGAGATGGGTGGCTTCATCGCCGCCATTCCCGGCGGCAACGCCGAGAGCTTCATCCAGGACTGGCGGAACGCCCGCGAGTGGGCCGACCCGCGGTACACGTTCGGGTTCGGCTACGGCGCGGACGCGAACGGATTCGCGACCCAGCCGGCTCGGCTCGACCAGTACCTCGACACGCCGGTCACCTACCCGTTCACCGGCTTCGGTGGCGTGACCGTCGACCAGCAGGTGTCGGGCGAGCGCGTGTACGACGTCAACGTCGACGGCGTCGCCCACTACGGCCTCTACCCCGACTGGATCGAAGGGCTGCGCCTGCTCGCCGGCGAGCAGATCATCGAGGACTTCGAGCGCGGCCCCGAGGCCTACCTCCAGATGTGGGAACGCGCCGTCGGCATCACCGGCGACGCCTGCCGCGACGACATCGACGACCTGACCCGCGGGGACGTCGACGCGCTCGCACCCGGGACCGACTGGGTCGCGGTCCTCGAGGCGCTGGGTCAGCCCAACTCCCGCGAGGCGTCGACCTTCACGTACTGCGTCGGCGACGACATGGCGACCCTCGAGTTCGACGTCGACAACGCCTTCGTCAGCGCCTCGTACGACGGCGTCGCCCCAGCCCCCACGCCGGCTCCCGAGCCGTCGGAGCCGCACGACCACGCCGCCGAAGAACCCCTGCCAGCCACTGGCGGCGGGGCGGCAACGGCCGCGTTGGCCATCCTCGGCCTCGCCGGCCTCGGGTTGGGGCGCGAACAGCGCCGGCGCGCCTCCCTCAACTGACGACGTTGGAGGTTTCGGGGCGCATGCGCCCCCGGATCTCCAACGTCGCAGGTGAGCGGCCCGCCCTCAGTCCTCGCCTTCCCAGGCGTCGTCCTGCTCGTCCCACCGGTCGTTCCGCGCGTCCACGCGGTCCTTCCAGTTGATGGCGGCCTCGCGCGTCGCGTACGGCCCCAACCGATCCTGCGCACGGCAGGCCTCCCCCTCGGGTTCGGGGCGTTCGTGCACCTGGCACCAGTACCAGGCGGTCGCGTCGATCTCGCTCACGGTGGGGTCCTCGTGGTCGGTCACAACCATGTCCAGGTCTGCGTGTCGGCGGTCGCGTCACGCAGTGACAGGATGCGCCCCGCCGCCGTGAGGCGCACCTCGTCCCATCGATCGTGGTCCGGGTGGCGCGCCAGGTCGGCGTTGTCGACCAGGGCGCGGGCCAACTGCCCGCGCGCCTGCTTGACGGTGGCCGAGGGCAGCGAGCGCTCGCCCTTCGGCGTCGCCTGAACGAAGCCGACCTCGACGGCTCGGCGCCCTTCGGGCACCGCGACCGCCCGGGCGTACTCACCGCCGGTCAGCATCCAGACGCGCGCCCCGGGCGCGAGTGCCTCGCCCAGCGCCGCCGTGACGTGCGGGCGCCAGTAGGCCGCCAGTCCCCCGACGCCGCCCAGCTTGGCCGCCATCTCCAAGCGGTACGCCGGCAGCGGCTCGGTCGCCCGGACCAGTCCGGCGAGGGCCGACACGTATGCGACGTGGCGAGCGTGTCGCCGCCGCCCCGCCGCGTCCAGCGTGTCGAGGGCGCTCGAGCGGTGCACGACGCCGTCGTAGCGATCACGCGCGGGGCGTGTCGGGGCCGCGAGGAGGTCCCCGGCGTCGGGGTGGGCGCGGGTCACCGCCAGCGCCTCCGTCGAGGCGACGTCCTGCCACGGCGCACCGCGACCACCGTCGGTCACGCCCTTCGACGCAGGCAGCAGGGCGAGCCAGCGAACACGGGAGGTGGCCATGGGGGCGCCAAAGGGTCGGGAGTCGGCGAGGGTAGGAGACACCTGCCTGCCGACCTCAACCGCGCCCCGACCACGCCCGGACCATGCCCGGCCACGCCCCGACCGCGCCCGGAGACGTTCCCGGCTCAGCCCTCGTCGGGTGCCGGGTTGGCCAGCGCGGCACCCTCGATCGTGCCGGCAAGGTCCGGGGCGGCGCCGAAGGCCTCGACGGTCCGAGCGAGGTCGGCCAGGCCGAAGTCGCCGAGGTGCGTCGAACCCCGGAGGACCTCGGCAAGTGCGGCGGCGTTGAGTGCCGTGCCGAAGCCGGTCGCGCCGTCGGGGACCAGGTCTCCCCGTGCGACCTCGGCGGTCACCTCGTCCACGACGCCCGTGTCCGGCTCCTCCCAGCGCACCCGCACCTCCCCCAGCGCCCCATCGGCCCCGGGGACCAGCGCCAGCTCGTACAGCGCCGTCACCTCGTGCCCGGCACCGACCTCGCCTGCATCAACGGTGTCGTCACGGAAGTCCTCGTCGGCAACAGCGCGGTTCTCGTAGCCGATCAGCCGCCACTGCCTGACCGCCGCGGGGTCGAACTCGACCTGGACCTTCGACTCGGCCGCCGCGACCACGAGGGTGGCCTCGAGGTTGGCGACGAACAGGCGCTCGGCCTCGGCGCGCGAGTTGATGTAGTAGACGGCGCCGTTGCCGTTGTTCGCGAGCTGCTCCATGAGGTGGTCGTTGTAGGCGGTGTCGTGGGACACGCCGAGGGCCAGCAGGTTCACACCGGCATCGACCCCGTCACGGATCGTCTCGAGGATGGCATCCGGTCCGGTCGCCCCCACGTTCGCGACCCCGTCGGACGCCAGGACCACGACGTTCACGCGACCGGGTGCCATCGCCGCCCGGGCGATCTCGTACCCGAGTTCGAGCCCTGCCTCGGCGTAGGTCGACCCGTTGCTCTCCAACCGGTCGATCGCACTGCGGATGTCATCGCCCTCGGACAGCGGTGTGGGCGCGAGCAGCTGGCGGGCCTGCGAGCCGTACTCCACGAGCGCGATGCGGTCGGTGGGGCGCAGCTGGTCGAGCAGGAGGTGGAGGGTGTCCTTGACCGTGTCGAGCGGCCGTCCGTCCATCGATCCGGAGGTGTCGACCACGAAGGTCAGGGTGGCGTCGGGGCGTTCCGACGGGTCGATCCCGGCCGTGTTCAGGCCGACCCGCAGCAGCGCCGTGTCCGGGTTCCAGGGCGTCGTCGTCACGCCGTCGACATGGATGCCCCAGCCGCCGTCCGGGTCCGGGTAGTCGTAGGCGAAGGCGTTGAGGAACTCCTCCGGACGGATGATCTCGGAAGGCGGGCGCTGTCCCGACTGCAGCCACGCCAGCGTCTGGGTCCATGACGCGGCGTCGACGTCCATGGCGAAGGTGGACAGGGCATCCTCGGCGCTGGTCACGAAGGGTGCGACGCCGCTGGTCCGAGCGATCACGTCGCGTCCGTCGCCCTGCGGTTCGACAGGGGGGACGGGCATGTCCGGTCCCGAGGCTGCCTCGACGCCGGTCGCGACGTCACCCCCAACGTCGTGGGACTCATCGACCGCCACCTCACCCGTCAGGGCGGTCCGCCCCGTCCCCTCCGCCCCCGCGAGCGGGGCGGCGTCATCGGCGGCGGTGGAGCAGGCGCTGAGCGCCACCCCCAGCGCGACCGCCAGGGCGGCGGGGCGGGCGAACGGTCGGGTGCTGCGTCGGGTGGTCACGAGTCCTCCGAGGGTCGTCGGTGGGTCCGACGCCATGGAGGCAGCCGCGGTTGCGGCCGTCTGCCACCGTCCTCAGGAACCGCCGAGCATCTCGGCGATCACGATGCGCGCGGTGCCGGACTCGCCGAGCTGGCGACGCACCTCGCGCTGGGCGACCTCGTACAGGTCCTGGCGCTCGTCGTCGCCCAGCGGCGGCGCGTCGACCAGGATGCGGACGATGGCCGGGTTCGTGGTTCCCCGGACGACCTCGACCGAGGCCACGTCCACGCCCGGAACGGTGGCCTCCAAGCGGTCCTCGAACGGGCGCTCGTCGACGCGGACCCGACGGGCGTTGACCACGACCAGGACCACCAACAGCGCCACGACGGCGCCGACGGTCGCGATCGCGAGGACACGCTGGCCGGTGTCGGTGCGCGTGCGTTCCTTCGCGCGCAGGCCGAGGTACTGGAACACCACGGCGCTCACGATCGCGATGCACGCGATGTTGACCGTGAACAGCAGGCCGGCGCCGGCTGCAAGGCGCCAGCGCCCCGCCGAGAGGGCGAGGCCGACCGCGCTGATCGGCGGCACGAGCGCGGCTGCGATGGCCACGCCGGCGAGCGCCGCGGGGATGCCCTTGCGGGCGGTGGCGTAGGCACCGGCCATGCCGGCGACCAGCGCGACCGCAGCGTCGATCACCGTCGGGCTGCCGCGGGACAGCAGCTCCGCCGTCGGTTGCGCGACCCCGATGGCCTCGCCGCTCAGGAACGCGCCGACGAGCACGATCCCCGTGCCCATGAAGACCGTCCCGAGGGCCTGCAGCGCCACGGAGGTCCGACCCGAGACGAGCGCGATCCCGAACGACTGGATCGGCGTCATCAGTGGCGCGATCAGCATGGCCCCGATGATCACGGCCCCCGAGTCGATGAGCAACCCGTAGGTCGCGATGAGCCCCGACAGGATCGACATGACGACGTAGTCGAACGTCGCTCCCGCACCCCGGAGGCCCTCCGACCGGATGGACTCCTGCTCGACGTCGGTCAGTTGCGGGTGGACCCACGCCAGCACCGCGCGGATGCGGTCGTCGAGGGGGGTGCGCGACCCGCCGACGCGCGCGACGGTGAGCACCGGACCGTCGAGGCGCTGGAGGAGGTCGCGACCGATGGCGCCGCCGGTCACCGTGTCCGTGCGCTTCTCGTGGCCGAAGCCGAGCACGAGCATGTCCGTCGGGCGCAGGTCGCCGGCCAGCCCGTCCACGATGGACGCGTCGGTGACCACCTCGACGTCGACGCGATCGCCTTCGAGCGTCTGGTCGACGGAGCGGCGGACGGCCGGTGGCAGGTCCGTCCCGACGCCGTCGGTGCGGACGTGGACGATCCGGCACTCGACCGACAGGCTGTTCTGCAGGTAGGTCGCCACCCGCAGGGCGTTGCGCGACGGCAGGTCGCCGTCGACGGCCGCGACCACGCGTCCGACGTCTGGCAATCCGCCTTCGACCGCGGGGCGATAGATCAGGACGTCGCAGGTCGCTGCCTGCACGACCGACTCGACGATCGACCCGAGCCCCGAGTCGTCCCCGTCACCGTTGGCCGGACCCACGCCGAGCACCACGGCGTCCGCGCCGGTGTCGCGGACGCCGTCGAGGATGCCGCGCGCGATGCTCGTCGCCGAGGTGGTGCGCAGCTGCACGCTGGCCCCGGCGAGGCGGTCGGCCATCACGGCGACGAGGTCCTGCAGGCCCGCCACGGTGTCACGCGAACGCTCGGCACCGGCATCGTCCAGGACGACGACGAGGCCGATCACACGACCACCCTCGGCCGGCAACAGCGCCCGGGCGATGCGCAGGAGGTCCGTGGCCGTGTCGGGGTTCGCCAAGGGGACGATGACGGTCCGGGCGTGCCGGGCCACGTCGCCTTCCCAGGCGAGGATGTCCAACTCGTCGTCGATGACGTGTGTCTCCGCGGGGATCGCGGGATGGTAGGCGACGGCCACGGGAACCGACGCGCGCCCCGGCCGAACGTGCTCGACTGCAGCCGTCGCGAACGCGCTTGTTACACGACAGCGTGGCATGTAACATGCGCACAGGCACCCGGGGGTTTCATCTTGGGCACCACCACGTCGGGCGATCATCCCCTCGACGCCCGGCGGACGGTGCGGTCCCAGAAACCCCCGGGGTGCCTTCCATCCATGTGGACATCCCGAGTCCCCCTGAGGCGCGACTACCGTCGCGGCGAACCTCACGAACAGGGCACCCGTGGAGATCTGGCACAACCCTCGTTGCTCGAAGAGTCGCGCCGCAAAGGCGCTGCTCGACGACCAGGGCGTCGACTACGTCGAGCGCCGCTACCTCGACGACCCGCCGACGGCCGCAGAGCTCGACGCGACCCTGACGGCGTTGGGCATCGAACCGCGGGACCTCGTGCGTCGGGGCGACGCCAAGGACCTCGGCCTCGACCTCGACGCCCTCGGCGAGGATCGTGACGCCTGGATCGCGACGATGGTCGCCAACCCACGGATCATCGAGCGTCCCGTCGTCGTGACCGCCGACGGTCGCGCTGCGGTCGGTCGGCCGCTGGACAACGTCATCCACCTGCTCGAGGGCTGAGGCCCCGCCCCGGCGCGACATCCCGACGGACTAGCCCGTCGGGATGGTCTGCGAGCCATTTGGGTGCAGTGT
>JBFJMP010000038.1:0-11351 GCA_041633895.1 Nitriliruptoraceae bacterium | reverse complement strand
TGATCGACCTCGTCAACGCCCAGACCGAACTGCTCTTCGGCTACCACCGCGACGAGTTGCTCGGTCGGCCGGTCGAGGTCCTCGTCCCACGCCGGTTCCGCGATCACCACCCCGCGAACCGCAACGGCTACCTGGCCCATCCGCGCGTCCGTCCGATGGGCGGCGGCGTCGAGCTGTACGGGCTGCGTCGTGACGGCACGGAGTTCCCCGTCGAGATCTCGCTGAGCCCACTCGAGACCGACCAGGGAACCATGGTCTCCGCGGCGATCCGCGACGTCACGGAGCGCAAGGAGGCCGAGAGCCTCCAGTCCGACGCCCTCCAGCGCGAGCGCGAGGCAAGCCATCGCCTGCGCGAGGTCGACCGCATGCGCTCCGACTTCCTGTCGACCGTGTCACACGAACTCCGCACGCCGCTGACCGCCATCAAGGGCTTCGCGGACATCCTCGTGAGCAGCTGGGACCGCGTACCCGAGGACGACCGACGGGAACTGATCGGGCGCATCTCCCGGGCGGGGGGACGCCTCGACCACCTCATCGAGGATCTGCTCGACTTCACCCGGCTCGAGCGCGGACAGCTGCGGATCGAACTCGGCGCCCACGACCTCGCGGACCTTGTCCAGGGAACCCTGAGGCGGACCGGCCCGGCGTTGGACACCCACGTGCTCGAGGTCGACGTGCCCGCAGGGATCGTGGTGCAGGCGGATGTGAAGGCGTTCCCACGGGTCCTCGACAACCTGCTGACCAACGCCGCGAAGTTCTCGCCGTCCGGGACGACGATCACCGTCCGGGCCGAAGTCGTCGGGGGCGTCGCATGCCTCGCGGTCCACGACCACGGCGACGGGATCCCGGCGGACGAGCTCGACCGGATCTTCGAGCGCTTCTACCGCATCGGGGGGCCGGCCAACACCCACCCCGGCACCGGCATCGGCCTGGCGATCGTCCGCGAGTTCACGCAGGCGCAGCAGGGCTTCGTGACGGTGGCGTCCGAGGTCGGGGCGGGTACGGAGTTCACCCTCCACCTCCAGCTCGCCGACCCCGAGGGCCCTCAGGCTCCGAGCATCCGCGACGTGTAGGCGTTGGTGAACACCCGGTCGGGGTCAAGGCGGTCACGCACGGCGAGGAAGTCGTCAAGCCGCGGGTAGCGCTCACGCACTGCCGCCGCGTCGAGGTGGTGGCGCTTGCCCCAGTGCGGTCGTCCACCGAGGTCGAACAGGATCTGCTCGACAGCGCGGAAGTACGGCTCCCACGGCATGCCACGGTACTGGTGCACCGCCACGTAGAAGCTGTCCCGGTCGTGGGTCGGGCTGAGCAGGGCATCGTCCCCTGCGACCACGCGACACTCGATCGGCATCGCCGTCTCGATCCCATCCCGTTCGATCAGGTCGAGGACGGCCCGCACCGCGTCGGGGCCCTGGTCCAGCGGGACCGCGTACTCCATCTCCGTGAACCGGATCCGGCGCTCGCTGGAGAACACGCGGAAGCTGTCGTCGACGTACTCCCCCTCACCGAGCAGGCGCGCCGCGAGGCGCGACGCCGACGGGATGAGCGCCGGACGGAGCTTCGTCAGCGAGAACATGAGGTCGGCGAGGCGATGCTGGACGAGCTCCTCCGCGACGAACTCGGCGACCCGGCCGCGCGGAGCCGCCGGCAGGTCGGTGCGGTCACGGGTGATCGTGAGCGCCCGGTCCGTGTACGGGAAGACGTAGAACTCGAGGTGGTCGTGTGCAGCCGCGAGTTCGTCGAAGCCGTCGAGCACGTCGACGAGCGGTCGGGGGGTGTCCACGCGGTGCAGTCGGAACGCCGGCACGGCCTGCAGCGTGACCGCCACCACCGCGCCCAGCGCCCCGAGGTGCACCCGCCCGGCCAACAGGTCGTCGCCCCGGTCCAGGGTGACGACCTCGCCCGCTGCGGTCACGACGTCGAGGGCGACGACCTGGGCCGAGATGTTGCGATGGCCGGCGCCGGTGCCATGGGTGGCCGTGGCGATGGCGCCGGCGATCGTCTGCTTGTCGATGTCGCCGAGGTTGGGCAACGCGAGACCGTGCCGGTGCAGGGCGGCGTTGAGGTCCGCGAGCACGATGCCGGCCTCGACGGTCACCTGCCCCGTGGCGACGTCCACGTCGAGGACGCGGTTCAGGGCGTCGACGTGGACCATCGCGCCGTCCGTCATCGCGACGGAACTGAACGAGTGACCGCTCCCGGGGACTCGGACACGACGCCCGGCCGCGGCCTCATGCGCGACGACGTCGACCAGTTCGTCGCGTGACGCCGGGCGGTGCACCGACACGGGTGCACACACCTGATCGCCTGCCCAGTTCCGCCACGTCATCGCTCGCCTTCCGGTCCCCCGGAGCGAGTATGGCAGAGCGGTGCCTCAGGCCGAGGCGGCGGCCTTCTCGGCCACGCCGCGAGCCCACTTGTAGTCGGGCTTCCCGCTGGGGGAGCGCTGGATGCTGTCGACGGGGACGGTCAGGCGCGGGACCTTGTAGCGCGCGATGCGCGACCCAAGGTGCTCGGCCAGTGCCTCCTGCGTCGGTGCGGTGGCCCCACGGCGCGGCTTGATGACCGCCGCGACGCGCTGCCCCCACCGTTCGTCGGGTACGCCAGCCACGATGACGTCCTCGACGTCGGGGTGGCTCTTGATCGCCGCCTCGACCTCCTCGGGGAAGATCTTCTCACCGCCGGAGTTGATGCAGACCGAGCCGCGACCGAGGAAGTGGATGACGCCCTCGGCGTCGATGCGGGCGTTGTCCCCGAGCAGCACGAAGCGATCGCCATCGACCTCGACGAACGTCGCCGCGGTCTTCTCCTCGTCCCCGTAGTACCCGAGCGGGATGTGCCCTCGCTGCGCCACGCGCCCGATGCGGTCCGAGCCCGGCGGAATGATCTCCAGCGTGTCCGGGTCGATGACGCGGGTCCGCGGGTTCGGACGGAACTTCAGCCCCGTCTCCGGACTCGAGTCCTCGGTGGCGCCACCGGTGTAGCCGACCTCCGAGGCGCCATAGGCGTCCGAGATGGTGATGTCCGGCTTGAACGCGCGAAGGCGGTCGCGCACTGCACCTGACAGGATCGCCCCGGCAGACCCCAGCTGCATCAGCGAGGACATGTCGTACTCCTGCTCCTCCAGCGCCTCGATCAGCGGGACGACCATCGCATCGCCCACGACCGTCATCGCGATCGGCTTCTCCTGCTCGATCAGGCGCATGACGCCGTGCCCGTCGTACTTGCGGATGAGCAGGACCTGGAAGCCCGACCAGAACGAGATGAACGAACTCAGCTCGGCGGCGCCGTGCATGAGTGGCGCAGCCGGGAAGTTCGTCAGCTCCGGCATGCTTGCGGCACGGGCCGCGACCTCCTCAGGCGAGGACAGCGGTTCGCCGCCCGGGTTCGCCCCGAGCATCCCCGCCACGAAGATGTCCTCGTGACGCCACATCACGCCCTTGGGGAAGCCGGTCGTGCCACCCGTGTAGATCATCATGAGGTCGTGCCCCGACCGCTCGGGGAACCCACGCTCGGGCGACGCGTCCGCCAGCGCCGCTTCGTACTCGACGACGTCACCACCCAGCTCGGGCTCCTCGTCAGCGGGCTGGCGCACCACCAGCACGTGCTTGAGCAGCGGCAGCTCCCCACGCAGCGCCGTGACGCGGTCGAGGAACTCGGCGTCCACCACGGTCGCGACCAGGTCGGCGTCGTCGTAGAGGTAGCGCAGTTCCTCCTCGACGTAGCGGTAGTTCACGTTGATGGGAACGGCCCGGATCTTGAAGCAGGCGAGCATCGCTTCGAGGTACTCGGTGCCGTTCATCAGGTGGCACCCGACGTGGTCGCCGGCCCCGAGACCCTGTGCGGTGAGGTGATGCGCCAGACGGTTCGCGCGCTCGTCCAGCTCGCGATAGGTCAGGCGTCGCGGCTCGCAGTACAGCGCGTTGCGGTCCGGGACTGCGTCCACGACGGCTTCGAAGATGTCGGCAAGATTGAGTGTCACGGTCGCGATTCCCCTCGCATGGCGTCGCCCCGCCCCGCGGCGTCGGCGACCGGTCCTGTCTGGCTTCGGTGTCTGGCTGGTGTGTTCTGCTGGCGTGCCGGCTGGCGCCCGGTGGTCAGTTCGTCGGCTTCTCGGAGCCGACGACCCACATGGCGAAGAACTGCGAGCCGCCGCCGTAGGCGTGGCCGACGGCCTTGCGGGCGCCGTCGACCTGGTGGTCGCCGGCCTCGCCGCGGACCTGGTTGGCGGCCTCGAGGAAGCGCAGCATCCCGGACGCCCCGATGGGGTTCGACGAGAGCACACCACCGGACATGTTCACCGGGAGGTCACCGTCGAGCGCGGTCGCCCCGTCGTGGACCATCTTCCAGCCCTCGTTCTCGGGGGCGAACCCGAGGTTCTCGAGCCACATCGGCTCGAACCACGAGAACGGCACGTACATCTCGACGCAGTCGATCTCCTCGCGGGGGTTCGTGATGCCGGCCTCGGCGTACACGTCCTCGGCGCACTTGCGGCCCGCCCACGGGCTGACCCGGTCGCGACCGACACCCATCGTGGGCTCGCTGCGCACCGCGGTGCCGTGGACCCACGCCACCGGGCGCGATGCCGCGTCCGCGACCTCCTCCGAGCCGAGCACCATCGCGCCGGCCCCGTCCGAGGACGGGCAGGTCTCGGCGTAGCGGATCGGGTCCCACAGCAGCGGGGAGTTCGCGATCTCGTCGTAGGTGATGTCCGGCTGGTGCAGGTGCGCGTACGGGTTCTTCAGCGCGTTGAGACGGTCCTTCAGCACGACCTTGTAGCCCGTGTCGAGCGGGGCGCCGGACTGGCGCATGTAGGCACGCACGATCGGGGCGAAGTAGCCGCCGGCGCCGGCGACACCGCCGCCCGAGAAGGGCATCTGGATGGACAGCGCCCACATGGCGTTGGACTCGGACTGCTTCTCGAATGCCAGCGTCAGCACGCGACGGTGCGTGCCCGACTGCATCAGGTGGCTGGCGACGACGGCGGTCGAGCCACCGACGGAGCCGGCCGTGTGCACGCGCATCATCGGCTTGCCGACGGCGCCGAGTGCGTCCGCCAGGTAGAGCTCCGGCATGACGACACCCTCGAACATGTCGGGGGCCTTGCCGATGACGACGGCGTCGATGTCGTCCCAGGTGCACTCGGCGTCGGCCAGGGCACGCTCGGCCGCCTCTCGGACCATGCCGGCGATCGACACGTCCGTGCGCTTGGCGGTGTGGTGGGTCTGTCCGGTCCCGAGGACCGCAATGGGTGACTTGCTCACTTGTCCGCCTCCAGCACGCACACGAGGTTCTGTTGCAGGGCAGGTCCGCTGGTCGCATGGGCGACAGCCCGGTGACCGTCGCCGTTCGACACACGCGTCGCGGCCTCGCCGATGCGGGTCAGCCCGGCGGCCATCATCACGTTGGCGGACAGCGCGCCACCCGAGGGGTTCACGACCGTGTCCGCTCCGAGCCCGAGGGCATCGGCCAGGATCAGTTCCTGGTGTGAGAACGGGGCGTGCAGTTCGGCGAGGTCGACGGGGCCGTCTGCGACTCCCGCCGCCTGTCCGGCGATGCGGGTCGACTCCGACACCGTGAGGTCGCGCAGGCCCATGCCCTGGGCCTCGATGCGGTGGTCGATGCCGCGGATCCACGCCGGGTTGTCGCTCAACTCCCGGGCGCGGTCACCGGCGGCGAGGACGATGACGCTGGCGCCGTCCGTGACCGGTGCACAGTCGTGGCGACGGAGGGGGTCGGCGTACATCGGTTCGGCCAGCAGGTCGGCGACGTCGTGGGAGCCCGACAGCAGGGCGGCCGGGTTCGACGCGGCGTGGCTGCGGCTGCGGGCGACGACCTCGGCGAGGTCCTTGTCGCTGACCCCACCGGACTCCATCAGGGCGCGAGCCTGCAGCGCGGCCAGGCTCACGGCGTCGGGCCACAGGGGCGCGACCGAGTACGGCTCGAGCTGCAGGGACAGCACGCGGGGCAGGTCGCCCGGCGAGCTCTTGCCGAACGCGTAGACCAGGGCGGTGTCGATGTCGCCGTGCTGCAGGCGGATCCACGCCTCGTAGAGGGCCCAGGCGCCATCCATCTCGACGTGGGACTCACGCAGCGGCGGCCACGGCCCGACGGCGTCGAGGCCACTCACGAAGGCGAAGGCCTGCCCCGCGAGGTAGTCACAGGACCCCGACACCACGAAGCCCATGTCCTGGGTCTTGAGGTCGATGTTGGACATCGCCTCCTTGATGACCGGCTGGAGGAACTCGACCTCGTTGCGCTCGTCCTCGCGGAAGGCGTTGTGCTGGGCGAAGGACACGACGGCGACATCGACCATCACACGAACTCCTGGATCGACTCGAATGGGGCATCGGGTTCGTCGATCGGCTCGACGTACTTGATGTTGGCGAGGGTGGGCTCCCACTCGGACTCGTCCTTCCAGACGGTCCGGACGCGCATGCCCATGCGCACCTCGTCGGGCTTGACGCCCCGGAGCAGGAAGAACGTTCGGGTGTGGCTGCCGTCGAGCAGCACCTCGGCCGACACGTACGGCAGCTCGAGGTCGATGTTCTTCGACGGGACGTTCACCACCGCGAACGTGACCACGGTCCCGTTGGGGCCGACGTCGATCGGGTCGGGGAGGAACATCTCGCCGCACATCGGGCACAGGCCACGAGCGCCCGCGTAGATCTTCTCGCAGGTCGGGCACTGCAGCGCGATCAGGCGCCCCTCGGCGAGGCCACGCAGCCACATGCTGCTGGACCGTCCCGGGGTGTAGACGTAGTCGAGCTGGATCGGGATCGTCACTTCCTCGATCGGCTCGGGCAGGGTGGTCTCGGTCATCGTCGTCTCCCTCAGGCCGGCACGAAGCAGGCGATGTCATGGATCGAGCCGGACCGTTCGTCGGCCCATTCGACCGCGACGCGCATGCCGGTCGACATGTCGTCGGCCGACGGCACGCGGACGGCGTGGAGCATCGGGGTGTCCGCACCGTCGAGGAGGATCAGCGCCCAGGCGAAGTTGCCGTCCAGCGGCTGGCCGTGTCGCGGCGTGGGGTTCCACGACCACGACGTGACCGTGCCCTCCGTGCCGACATCCAGCATGCGGTCGGGCCCGAGGGTCTCGGCCGTGACGGGGTCGTACTCCTGGGGCGGGACGATCACGCGATCGTCGGCACCACGGATCCCGAGGATCCGCTGGTCCCGCAGCCCAGCCATGAACCGACCCACGATGGGGCCGGTCGAGCGGGTGTACGGGAACTCGAGGCGGTGGGGGGCCTGCAGGACCTCAGCCACGTGGGACTCCTTCGATTGCGTCAGGTCGGTACGTCGTCGGGGCGTGATGGTGCGAAGTGGTTCAGATCTGGGCGGCCTGACCCTCCCAGTACGGGTCGCGCAGGCGGCGCTTGTAGACCTTGCCGTTCGGGTCACGTGGGAAGTCGGTGACGAAGTCGAAGGAACGCGGCACCTTGAATCCGGCGAGGTTCTCGCGGCAGTACGCGAGCAACTGCTGCTCGAGTTCCTCGCTCGGCTCGAAGCCCGGCTGCAGTTCGACCGCCGCCTTGACCTCCTCACCCCAGTCCGCGTGCGGGATGCCGAACACGGCGACGTCGAGGATCGCCTCGTGCTGGAGGATCACCGACTCGGTCTCGGCCGGGTAGATGTTCACGCCACCCGAGATGATCATGTCGGACTTGCGGTCACGCAGGTACAGGAAGCCGTCGTCGTCGAGCTCGCCGGCGTCACCGACGGTGAAGAACCCCTGCTCGTTCCACGACTTCCTCGTCTTCTCGGCGTCACCGTGGTACTCGAACGTGCGGTCGCCCATCTTCATCCAGACGGTGCCGATCTCGCCGTTGGGCAGCTCGTTGCCGTCGTCGTCCAGGATCTTGATCTGGCTGACCGGCCACGGCTTGCCGACGGTGCCTGGGTGGGCGAGCCAGTCCTCGGGCGAGGCCACCGTGCCGCCCCCCTCGGTTGCGGCGTAGTACTCCCACACAACCGGGCCCCACCAGTCGAACATGCGCTGCTTGACCGGGATCGGGCACGGCGCGGCGGAGTGGATCATGCGGCGCAGGGACGACACGTCGTAGCCGTTGCGCTGCTCGTCGGGCAGGTCGAGCATGCGCGAGAACATGGTCGGCACCATGTGGCTCGTGGTGACGCGGTACTGCTCGATGCGCTCGAGCGTGCCCTCGGCGGTCCACTTGTCCATCAGCACGACGGTGTGGCCGACGTGCAGCGCCATGGTCGTGAACTGGCCGACGGCGGTGTGGTACAGCGGCGCGACGGTGAGGTGCACGTTGTCGTCGAAGGCCTTGATCCCGAACAGGTCGTTGAGGAAGGTCCCCGCCCCCGCGAGCGTGTCCGGGTCGATCGGCGTGAGGGCCCGCTTGACGCCCTTCGGACGTCCGGTGGTGCCCGACGTGTAGTTCATCAGCGCACCGGCGATGCGATCGTCCGGGAGCTCGGTCGACTGCCCGGCCTTGAGCTCGGCGTACGGACGACACCCGGCGACGTCACCGACGGCGAACAGCGCGTCCGGACCGAGGGAGACCTCCTTGAGCGCCCGCTCGACCTCGCCCGCGAACCGCTCGTGGGTGATGACGGCCTTCGAGGCGGAGTCCTCGATGATGTAGGCGATCTCCGGACCGACGAGGTGGTAGTTGATCGGGACGAGGTACAGACCGGCCTGGGCCGTGGCGAGCAGCACCTCGATCCACGGTGCGCCGTTGGGCATCAGCACCGAGACCACGTCGCCCTTCTCGAGCCCGAGGGCACGCAGGCCGTGGGTGACCTGGTTCACGGCGGCGAGCAGGTCGCCGGCGAGGTGCTCCGTGCCGTCCGGTTCGACGAGCGCGAGGCGCTCCGGGTCCGACTGCGCGATGCGCCAGAAGCCGAGTTCTGCGGTCATGAATGCCTGCTCCCCTCTCGCACCAGCGAGAACGTGTTGCCGTGTCAGCCCGTGTACGACACGGGGATGTGCTTGATGCCGTTGATGAACTGCGAGCGCAGTCGCGGCGACTCGCCGATGGGCCGGATGTCCGGCATGCGATCGGCGATCGCGTTGAACATCACCTGGATCTCGAGCTTGGCCAGGTGCGAACCGAGGCAGAAGTGCGGGCCGCCGCCGCCGAAGGCGATGTGCGGGTTCGGGTCGCGCGTGATGTCGAAGCTGAACGGGTCCTCGAAGACCTCCGGGTCCCGGTTGGCCGTCGAGTACACGATCATCACTCGCTGACCGGCCTTGATCTGCTGGCCGCCGATCTCGACGTCCTTCATGGCGGTGCGCTGGAAGTGCATCACCGGCGTGGCCCAACGGATGATCTCGTCCGCCGCCGTCCCGAGCGGACGCTCCTTGACGAAGAGGTCCCACTGGTCGGGGTTGTCGAAGAAGGCGAGCATCCCGTGCGACATCGCGTTGCGGGTGGTCTCGTTCCCGGCCACTGCCAGCAGGAGGAAGAACAGCTCGAACTCGGTCTCGTCGAGCACGTGGCCGTCGACCTCGGTGTAGACCAACTTGTGGACGATGTCATCGCGATCCGGGTCCGGGTTCTCCTTGGCCTGCTTGCGCAGTTCGCCCGCGTAGGCGTAGAGCTCGGCGCTGGCGAGCAGTCCGGCGTTCGGGTCGTCGGTCTGGTACTCGGGGTCCTCCCCGCCCACGAGGCGGTTGGACCAGTCGAAGATCTTCTCGCGGTCACTCGAGGGGACGCCCATGATCTCGGCGATGGCCTCGAGCGGGAGTTCGGCGGCGACGTCCACGACGAAGTCGCCCTCGCCCTTCTCCAGGGCCCGGTCGAGGATGCGGTGCGTCAACTCCTCGAGGCGCTCCTTGAACACCCCGATGGTGCGGGGGGTGAAGCCCTTGTTGACGATCGAACGGACCTTCGTGTGGTCCGGCGGGTCCATGTTGAGCATCATCAGCCGCATCATGGCGAGCGACTGGACGCGCTCCTCCTCCGACTGGTACGGCGTCGGCGTCAGGATCGCGCCGTTCTCGGCCGACGAGAACAGGTCCGCGTGGCGCGAGACCTCGACGACGTCGTCGTACTTGGTCAGCACCCAGAACCCGCCGTCGGGTCGCTCCGGCTGCTCGTGCCAGAAGACCGGCTCGGTCTTGAGGTACTTCATGACCTCGTCGTAGGGCATCTCGTCGACGAAGTTGTCCGGATCCATCAGGTTCATCAGGCCGGCGGCGTTCTTGGTGACCATGTCGCTCCCTCAGTCCAGCGTAAGTAGAACAGGTTCTTGTTTGGTTGGCAAGGGCTGTGCCCTCAGGACTCCGTCGAGAGCACGAGGCCGCTGGTGGGCACCCCGGTCCCGGCGGTGACCAGGACGTTCCGGACGTCCGGCACCTGGTTGACCGACGTACCACGCACCTGCCGGACCCCTTCGGCGATGCCGTTGGTGCCGTGCAGGTACGCCTCTCCGAGCTGGCCACCGTGGGTGTTGATCGGCAGGCCACCCCCGATCTCGATGTTGCCGTTGGCCACGAAGTCCTTGGCCTCCCCGCGCGGGCAGAACCCGAACTCCTCGAGCTGCGGGAACACGAACGGCGTGAAGTGGTCGTAGATCACCGCGGTCTGGATGTCCTGCGCCGTCAGGCCGGACTGGCGCCACAACTGGTCGGCCACCACACCCATCTCCGGCAGCGCGGTGATGTCGTCGCGGTAGTAGCTGGTCATCGACTCCTGGCCGTCGGCCGAGCCCTGCGCGGCACCGGCGATGATGACCGGGGTGTTCGGCAGGTCCTTGGCGCGTTCGGCGCTGGTGACGACGATGGCCTGGCCACCGTCGGTCTCCTGGCAGCAGTCCAGCAGGTGCAGCGGATCCACGATCCAGCGCGACTCCTGGTGCTCCTCGATCGTGATGGGGCGCTCGTAGAACCAGGCCTTGGGGTTCGTCGCGGCGTGGCGACGGTCCGCCACGGCGACCGCCCCGAAGTCACGGCTCGTCGCCCCGTAGACGTGCATGTAGCGGCGGGCGAACATGGCCACCCACGCCGCGGGGGTCTGGAACCCGAACGTCGAGTACCACGACATCGCGGCACCCTCGGAGCCGACGTCGCGGGGGGCGGCCCCGGATCCGAAGCGGTGACCCGAGCGCTCGTTGAAGGCGCGGTAGCAGACCACGGCCTCGCAGACACCGGTCGCGACGGCCATCGCCGCGTGCAGCACCGTGCCGCATGCCGCGCCCCCGCCGTAGTGCACGCGGGAGAAGAAGTTCAGGTCACCGATGCCGACGTTGCGGGCCACGTGGATCTCGGCGTTGGTGTCGGACGTGAACGTCACCATGCCGTCGATGTCGGTCGGCTTGAGGCCGGCGTCGGCGATTGCGGCGGCGACGGCTTCCGATGCGAGCTGGGTCTCGGAC
>JBFJMP010000037.1:0-11366 GCA_041633895.1 Nitriliruptoraceae bacterium | reverse complement strand
GTCGCGATCGATCGGATCACGACGGCGCATCCCGACGTACGGATCGTGACGGGTGCCATCGACCCCGAACTCGACGAGAACGCCTACATCGTCCCGGGGCTGGGCGACTTCGGCGACCGCCTGTTCGGTACGCCGCACTAGGCGTCCGGCAACGCGATCGAGGTGTAGGCCGAGCCGTAGTAGCCCAACGCCTCGGTGGCCCCACCGAGGTCGCAGGCCACGACCTCACCGACGACGATCTCGTGGTCCCCGCCGTCGTGCCGCGCCCAGACCCGGCAGTCGAGCCACGCCAGCGCGTCCTCGAACACCGGCGAGCCCGTGACCGCGTTCCGGGTCGGGATCCCACGGAACCCGTCGATGCCGGACGGCCGCGCGGGGTCGGCGAACAGGTTGGAGCGGTCCTCGTGGTCGGCCCCCAGGATGGACAGCGCGAAGTGGCCGGTCGCCGCGACCATGCCCGCCATCGCCGTCGTGCGCTCGACGCAGACCAGCACCAACAGTGGGTCCAGGGACACCGAGGTGACGGCGTTCGCGGTCATGCCGTGGGGCATGGCCCCCTGGCGCGTGGTCATGACGGTCACGCCGGTCGCGAAGCGACCCATGACCGTGCGGAACAGTTCGGGTGTCGGGGTGGTCACAGGGCCTCCGTCAGCCGCGCAGGCCGGCGAACAGGTCGGTCTCGCCGTGCGCGGGCAGGAGGTCCAACGTGGCGTCGAGGAGCACGAATTCCTCCACGCCGAACCCGGCCTGCGCGAGTTCCGGCGGGATGTTGAGGAAGAACGAGTCCGCACCGATCTGCGTGCGATGGCTCGCCAGTGCCGCCTGCTTGACGTCGAGCACGTCCGCGACGTCGATCGAGGTCGTGACCTGGTCCCCCGGCACGCCGAAGGGCAGGTCGGCGGCCGTGACCACGTCGTCGTCGCCGAAGGGTGACGGCAGGCCGGCCGCGCGCAGCATGGAGTGCAGGCCGAACATGCGGTCGTGGGAGAGCGTGTGGACGTAGCGCTTGCGCACGGTCCAGGGCTCCTGCCCGGAGTCCCACCACGGGTCCGCGGCGATGGTCACGGCGCGTTCGGTGACCTGGTGCGCCCGGATGTGGTCCGGGTGGCCGTAGGTGCCCTTGTCGTCGTCGGACACGATCACGTCGGGGCGGACGCGCCGGATGACGCGTGCGAGGCGGGTCGCGGCGAGGTAGAGGTCGGCGTTGACGAAGGCGTCCGGGTGCTCGTTGTCCTCGGTGTCGACCATGCCGGAGTCGCGGAACCCGAGCCAGGTGTGGCCGTCGACCCCGAGGGCGCGGATCGCGTCGGCCATCTCGCGACGCCGGTGCTCGCTGATCGTCAGGTCGCCGAGGTCGATCTCGGCGAGGTTGCTGCCCGCTTCGCCCCCGGTGCACGTGACGACGTGGGTGCGGATGCCTTCGGCCGCGTACCGCGCGAGGACGCCACCGCAGGCGATCGACTCGTCGTCGGGGTGCGGGTGGACGCAGAGCAGGGTCAGGTCGGGCATGCCCACCTCGTGGCGTGTGGAGTTCGGAGTTCTGTCGCTCGCAGGTCGGAAGGGTACGCCGCAGTAGCCTTGGCACTCGACGCGCGTGGCATCGGCACGAGGAGTTCCGTGAACCCGCAGTTCGTGGCCAACCCGGATGACCTCGCCCGTGCCCTCGACCGGATCGACGAAGCCGTCGTCGGCGTCGACGTCGAACGCGCCGACGCCCCGCGCTACTACCGGACCGCGGCGCTCATCCAGGTGGGCACCGCTGACCACGCCGTCCTGGTCGACTCCGTCGCGATGGACCCCGTGCCGATCCTGTCGGAGTTCCTGGCGGCGCGCACGTCGATCCTCCATGCCGTGACCAACGACCTCGAGCCGATGCGCGCCGTCGGCGTCGAGGTCGGCGACATCCACGACACGGCGGTCGCCGCGGCCCTCCTCGGGCTGCCCACCGGACTCGACCCCCTGTTGCAGGAACTGCTCGACATCGCGCTGTCGCCGGACAAGGACCGCTTCCAGCGCGCGAACTGGGAGCAGCGTCCCCTGCCGGACGACATGGCGGCCTACGCCGCCGGTGACGTCCTCCACCTCGAGGCGCTGTGGGAGGAACTGGCCACCCGGTTGGACGAGGCGGGGCGCCGCTCCTGGTACGACGAGGAGATCACGGCGGTCGTCGACACCGCGTTCGACGACAACCGCGACTGGACGCGCACGAAGGGCGCCGGGCGCCTGTCACCCCAGCAGCGCGCCGTGTGTCGCGAGCTGTGGGAGGAACGCGAGGCCATCGCACGCGAGTTCGACCTCGCGCCGAACCGCGTCCTGCGAGAGGCCGCCCTCGTCGACCTGGCCACCAACCCCGCCGAGGACATCCCCCGCCTGATCCGGCGGAACCAGCGCCGTGGGCGCCCGTCCCTGGCGCATGCGGAGCGCCTGTTCGACGCCCAGCAGCGGGGCCTCGACGCCCCGCCCGAGCCCAAGGACAACGGCGGAACGAGCTGGGACCCGCACGACCGTGACGCCTACGACGCCATGCGACGGGCGCGCGCCGAGGTGGCCAAGGACCTGGGCCTCGACGCGGGCGTGCTCTGCCCGAGTCGCGCGCTGTGGGCACCGGCCCGTGGGAACCCCGGGGACGCGGCCGAGCTGTGCGCGCAGGCCGGCCTGCGGGCGTGGCAGGCGGACCTGCTGGGCGACGTGCTGTGGGAGGCGTGGGTCGACGCCCACGGCGACGACACCGACTGAGCCGACCCGGGCGTCAGCCGGCGTCGGCTGCCAGCTTCCTCGCGAGCACGGACGGCATCGCGAACTCGACGTCCTCGTCGACCACCGTGACGGTGTCGATGGTGGTCGTCCCGCGCTGGCGGAACCACTCGATGACCTCGCTGACGAGGTTCTCCGGGGCGCTCGCGCCCGACGTCAGGCCGACCACCTCGGCGTCGTCGAACCACGACGGGTCGAGCTCCGATGCGTCGTCGATGAGGTGCGCGGGGGTCTGGCGTTCGAGCGCGACCTCGACGAGCCGCTTGGAGTTGGACGAGTTCTGGCTGCCGACCACGAGGATGAGGTCGCACTTGTCCGCGAGCGTCTTGACCGCGTCCTGGCGGTTCGTCGTCGCGTAACAGATGTCGTCCTTCTTGGGCTGGTGCAGCATCGGGAAGCGCTGGCGCAGCCGACCGACGACCTCGCGGGTCTCGTCCATCGACAGCGTCGTCTGGGTGATGTACGCGACGTTGGAGTCGTCCTCGAACTCGAGCTGGTCGACGTCGTCGCTGGTCTCGACGAGCGAGATCGAGTTGGGCGCCTGCCCCATCGTGCCCACGACCTCCTGGTGGCCCTCGTGGCCGATCAGGACGATGTCCATGCCGGCCTTGGCGTAGCGCCGCGCCTCGTGGTGGACCTTGGTCACCAACGGGCAGGTCGCGTCGATGAGCGTGTGGTCGCGCTCACGCGAGTTGCGGAAGGCCTCGGGGGGCGAGCCGTGGGCCGAGAACACCGCCACGGCGCCGTCCGGGACGTCACGCTCGTCCTCGACGAAGATCGCGCCCTTGCGACGCAACTCCTCGACCACGTGCTTGTTGTGGACGATCTCGTGGCGCACGTAGACCGGGGCGCCGTAGGCCTCGAGGGCCTTCTCGACGATCAGGACCGCGCGGTCGACGCCGGCGCAGAATCCGCGCGGTGCGGCGAGCAGGAGTGTGTGGGGAGCCGTCATGTGCCTGAGGGTACTTCCCCGCCGGGGCGGCGTCGCCCGGGCCCCTGTTCGGTCAGCGGGGGCTACGGTGCCATACTGGCCGATGCGGGTGCCCACGCCCGCTCTGGCGAGGCGGAGGACGCGGTGCACATCATCGTCGGCGGCTGTGGACGTCTGGGCGCCGAGATCGCGGAGAGCCTGTCCGAGGATCCCGACAACGACATCGTCGTCATCGACACGGATCGCCTGGCGTTCGACCGCCTGGGCTCCGCGTTCAACGGCGACACCGTCATCGGCGACGTGACCGACCGCGACATCCTCGAACGCGCCGGGGTCGCCCGGGCCGACGGGATGCTGGCCGTGACGCGCTCCGACAACGCCAACCTGATGGCCGTCGAGATCGCGACCCACCTGTACGGAGTGCCACGCACGGTCGCCCGGCTGTTCAACCCGGAACGGGAGTCGGTCTACAACAAGCTCGGTGTCCGCTACGTGTCCGGCACCGGCATCCTGGCGAAGCTCTTCCTCAACGAGTTCCGCCACGACTCGTTCCCCCACCACATCGACTTCAGCCACGGCGAGGTCGAGATCGTCGACCTGCACATCGGGCCGACGGGCCACGGGCTCACCGTCGAGGACTTCGAACTCGACGGCAAGCTCCGGGTCGGCGCGATCCAGCGCGGCTCGCGTACGTTCATCCCGCGACCGGACGACCGGCTCGAACGCGAGGACGTCGTCGCCGCCGCGATGCGTCGGGGCGCCTTCCGCAAGGTCGCACCCCTCCTGAAGGAACCCACCTCGCGCGCCCACACGGAGGCCTGACTGTGTACGTCGTGATCGTGGGAGGCGGCCGGATCGGTCGCTACATCGCCAAGGACATGGCCTCCAAGGGCCATGAGGTGACCGTGATCGAACGGCTCGCCGCTCGGTGCGAGACGCTGGTGGCCGAGACGGACGTGCTCGTCATCGAGGGGGATGCCGGTGACGTCCGCTACCTCGAGCAGGCACACGTGGACCGCGCAGACGTGTTCGTCGCCACGACGCACGAGGACGACGACAACCTCGTGTCGTGTCAGCTCGCCAAGATCGAGTTCAACGTCAAACGTGCGATCTCGCGCGTGAACACGCCCAAGAACGTCGAGATCTTCGAGAAGCTGGGCATCGAGGCCGTGTCGTCGACGCGCCTGATCTCGGAACTGCTCGAGAACGAGTTCTCCGTGGGGGAACTCATCCGCCTGGGCTCGCTGCGCGGTGGGCGGGTCAGCCTCGTCGAGGTCCGCATCCCCCGCGACGCCGTCGCGCTCGCCGGCCGCCTCGTCCAGGACCTGGGGCTGCCCTTCGACGCGGTCCTCGTCGCGATCTTCCGCGACGAGGAGACGATCATCCCGCGCGGGACCGCGACCATCGAACCCGGCGACGACGTCGTCGCACTGACGACCCCCGAGGTCGAGGACGAACTCCGCGCCGTGCTGATGGGTGAGCGATGAGGGGCGACCGATGAACGGCCCGGACCCTCGCGGATCCCTGCGACGCCGCGACGCCCCGGTGTGGCAGCAGGCGGCGGAGGGCATCGGCCTGGTCATCGTGCTCTCTGCAGCGGTCACCGCCGTCGGTGGCCTGCTCGCCCTGGCCGTCTCCCTGCTGTTCTGACGAGGCGCCGATGCTCCTGCGACCGAACCGCGCCGAGGTCTTCGTCGTCCTCGGCACCGTCGGCAAGGCCGTGCTCGTGCTCGGCCTGGCGACGTTCGGCCTCGCGGCCATCGCGCTGCTGGCGGGCGACGTCGACTCCGCCGCAGCCCTGGCGATCGGCGCCAGCCTCGGCGTCGGCGCCGGCACCTGGACCCGGATGCACACCGGGACGCGGCGCCGCCTGACGTGGACCACGGGCGTCGTCGCGGCGACGACCTCGTGGGTGGCCTGCACGCTCATGGCGTCCGTGCCGCTCCACCTGTCCGGGCACTACGCCTCCTACCCCGACGCGGTCTTCGAGGCCCTCTCGGGGCTGACGACCACCGGCCTGACGCTGGTGCAGGACATCGACCACATGGCACCGGCGATGGCGCTGTACCGCCACGTGCTCGAGCTGTCGGGTGCCCTGGCGACCGTCGTCGTCGGGCTCACGCTGTTGACGGCCGCCACGGCCACGTCGTCGAGCCTCGACCCCAGCGACGTCCGCGACGAGCGGATCATGCCCAGTGTCCGCCGCATGTGGCGCCTCGTCGGCGAGGTCGCCGCCACCACGGTCGGCGTCGGGCTGGTGGTGATGTCCGCCGCCCTCCTGGTCGCTGGCGTGCGGGGCTGGGACGTGCTCGTGCACGGCGTGTCGCTGACGATCTCGGCGGCGACGACGGGTGGGTTCGCGCTGACCTCGCACTCCGTCGGCTTCTACCACTCGGCGCTGGTCGAGATCGTCCTCATCCCGTTGATGCTCGCAGGCGCGGTGTCGTTCACCCTCCACCGGGCGGCATGGCGTGGCGAGCGCTGGCCGCTGACCCGCGAGCTCGAGGTGCGGGTGCTCCTCGCCTCGATGTTCGCGATCGCCGTGATCGTGATGCTCGGCCTGGGGCGTTCCGGTGCCACCGGTGACGTCGTGCCGCTGTTCCGCCGGGGGCTGTTCACCACCATCGCGGCCCACACGACCACCGGCCTGCACAACGTCTCGCCGCGACTGCTCGCCACGGACTGGGGCCTGCTGGCACCGGCGGGCCTCGTCGCTGCGATGGCGGTCGGCGGCATGACCGGGTCGACCGCGGGTGGCCTCAAGGCGTTGCGCGTCGGGCTGATCGGGAAGGGCCTCGCGGCCGACGTCCGACGTGTGCTGCTGCCCGAGGCGGCCGTCGTGGTCGCAACCTTCACGTGGGGGCGACGTCGCAAGCTCGAACACGGGCACGTGCGATCGTCCGCCACCCTCCTGCTCATCCTGCTCGTCGCGTCGCTGGGCGCCGCCACCGCCGTCCTCTTCCTCGACAGCACGGTCAACCTCACCGAGGCCCTGTTCATGGCGATCTCCGCCGCGTCGAACTCGGGTCAGACCGTCGGCACGCTCACGCCCTCGGACCCGGTCGCCCTGAAGGCCGGTTACGGACTGCTGATGCTGCTCGGACGCCTCGAGTGGATCGCGGTCTTCGCCACCATCGGATTCCTCTACGCCAGCCTGCGAGGTCGCCAATGACACGCCGCCCCGTCTCCGCCCGCGCCGTCGGCGAGATCGCCGTGGCCGTGGTCATCGTGATCGCGGTCATCGTGACGATCCGCATCCTCCGGGACTCGGCCCCGCAGGCGCGCCTGCCCCACGTGGGCACCGCCGCCCCCGACTCCGACGACCCGGACATCGTGACCTGCGAGCGCACCCTCCCGGACGCCGAGGAGACCCAGCAGGCCATCGACCAGGTCGAACCCGTCGGACTGATCTCGTCGACCGAGGTGCTCGAGTGCCCGGACGCGTTCGACCAGCAGGTCGTCGTGTACGTCGGTGAGGTCATCGGCGACGTCCTCAACCGCGACGGCGGGGCGTGGTTGCTCGTCAACGACGACGACTACGCCCTCGAGGTCGGTCCCCTCCGCGGTCACGGCGACTACCGGGGCGGCAACTCCGGACTGGCCGTGTGGCTCCCGGCGCCGCTCCCGGACCTCGAACCCGGGCGCGGCGACGTGCGCGGCACGGTCATCCAGGTCCGGGGGCGCATCCACCGGTCCGACGCGGCCGACGGCGGCGGACTGACCCTGCGGGCGCTGAGCGCGGACACGGTGTCCATCCTGCGCGAGGCGCAGGACCTGGATCGTCCCGTCCACCGGGCGCAGGCGGTGGCGGCCGTCCTGTTCGCCCTGCTTGCCGCTGCCATCACCCTGCAGGCACGCCGGTCCGAGTCGCGCCGATGACTCCTGACCCCGCTGCTCGGCGTCACGGATGCTGATCCGACCCGATCGAGATGACCTGCAGGTCATCGGCTTCTACCTCGGGAAGGTGATGGTCGGTGTCGGCTACGTGCTCGGGGCGCCGATGCTCGTGGCGGCGGTCATGGGCGACTGGGACGACCTGACGGCCTTCCTGCTCGGGGCCGGGCTGTCGATCTCGATCGGGCGCCTCGCCGAACGCCGCTTCGCGACGACGCAGCAGCTCGACTGGTCGCACGGGCTCGTGACGGCGGCGCTGTCCTGGCTGCTCGGGGCCGCCCTGTTCGCCGTGCCGCTGGACCTGTCCGGCCACTACGGCTCCTACGTCGACGCCTACTTCGAGGCGATGTCCGGCCTGACGGCGACCGGACTCACCCTCACGCAGGACATCGACCACATGTCCGTCTCGGTGAACCTGCTGCGCCACATCACCCACTTCCTCGGCGGCCAGGGGATCATCATCGTCATGCTCACCGGCCTGGGGTCCTCGTCCGGGCAGGTGTCCACGCTCTACGTCGGCGAGGGTCGCGACGATCGGATCCTCCCCAACGTCGTGCGCACCGCACGGTTCATCTACCTGGTCGCGTCGGTCTACCTCGTCGTGGGGACGATCGCGCTGACCCTGGCGGGACTCGTCGCCGGGTTCTCCCCCCTGCGGTCGGTCATCCACGGCCTGAACCTGTTCATGGCCGCCTTCGACACCGGCGGGTTCGCCACGAACTCGACGTCGATCAGCTACTACCACTCGGCCGCGATCGAGGGCGTGCTGATCGTGTTGATGGTCGCCGGCGCCCTGTCCTTCCTGCTGCACTACGAACTGTGGCGGGGCCGCCGGCGTGAGGTGCTCGAGAACCTCGAGGTACGCACGATCGCGGTCACGGGGCTGATCACGACATCGCTGCTGCTCCTCGGACTCGCGCGGGCCGGCACGTTCACCGACGTCGGCTCGTTGTTCCGCAAGGGCGTGTTCAGCGCCATCTCGGCCCACACGAGCACGGGGTTCACGGTCAACGCGTCCCGCATGTTCGTGACGGACTGGGGGCGGATCGCACCGGCCGCGCTGCTGATGGCCCTCGCCCTGGGTGGGATGGCCTCGTCCACCGCGGGCGGCGTCAAGGGCATCCGGGTCGGACTCGCCGCCAAGTCCGTGTCGCGCGACGTGCGGCGCGCCATCCAGCCCGACGCGGCGGTCGTCGCCGTGACCTACACGCAACGCCATCGCCGCCGGATCACCGATGCACCCGTGCGCTCGGCCATCACGATCCTCGTGCTCTACGTGCTGCTGTTCCTGTCGGGTGCGCTCGTGGGTGTCTACTACGGCGTGCCGTTCGAACAGGCCCTGTTCGAGTCGACGTCCGCCTCGGTCAACGGCGGCATGTCGGTCGGAGTGCTGGAACCGGGGACACCGCTGCCGATGAAGCTGACGTACACCGCGCAGATGTGGCTGGGACGCCTGGAGTTCATGGCCGTGTTCGCCCTCCTCGGCTACGGCATCGCGCTCGTCCACGGGCGGATCTGACGATGCGGTCCGCCCCGTGCTGATCCGCCCCAGCGACGCCGACCTGCGACTGATCGCCTTCTACCTCGGCAAGGCCCTGCTCGGCATGGGCATCATGATGGTGCCCCCCTTCCTGCTCGCGCTCGTGCTCGGCGAGTACGACAGCGCGACCGCGCTCGGCATCGGCATCGCCGTTGCCGTGAGCGTGTGGCAGTTCGCCCAGTGGCGCTGGCACTCCCGCGCGGCGCTGTCGTGGTCGCACGGGCTGGTGATCGTCGCGGCGAGCTGGTTGTTCGGTGCCGCCATCGCCGCGATCCCGCTGGCGTTGTCCGGGCACTACGCAAGCATGCTGGATGCCTACTTCGACGCGATGTCCGGGCTGACCACGTCCGGGCTGGCCGTGGTCCAGGACCTCGACCACATGTCCGTGTCCATGAACCTGCTGCGACACATGACCCACTTCGCGGGCGGGCAGGGCATCGTCATCGTGCTGCTCACGATGGCCGCCTCGGCGGCCGGTGATGTGTCCACCCTCTACTTCGGCGAGGGTCGCGACGAACGCATCGTCCCGAACGTCGTCGCGACGGCGCGGTTCATCTACCTCGTCGCGGGCACGTGGCTGGTGGCCGGGACGGCGGCGCTGTGGGTCGCCAGCCTGGTGGCCGGCTTCACCCCGCTGCGGGGCCTGTTCCACGCGGTGTCCCTGTTCATGGCCGCCTTCGACACCGGCGGATTCGCCCCGTACTCGCCGTCGGTGTCCTACTACCACTCGGCGTTGATCGAGTCCGTGCTGATCGTGCTGATGGTGGCCGGGGCGCTGTCGTTCGGCATCCACCATGCGATGTGGCGACGCGACCCCCGACGCGTCTGGCGGGACTCGGAACTGCGCACGCTGGGCCTGACGACCACGATCACCATCGCCTTCACGGTGCTCGGACTGGCCTACGCCGGGACCTTCATCGACGTCGGACCGCTCATGCGCAAGGGCGTCTTCACCGTGATCTCGGCCCACACCGGGACGGGCTTCGGGGTCAACGCACCCCGCCTGTTCGTGACCGACTGGGGCCAGGTCGCACCGGCCGTGGTCGTCGTGGCCATGGCGCTCGGCGGCATGGCGTCGTCCACTGCCGGCGGGATCAAGGCGGTGCGTGTCGGCCTGACGGCGAAGTCGGTGGGGCGCGACATCCGGCGCGCCACCCAACCCGACGCAGCCGTGGTGGTCACGACGTGGACGCAGCGGCATCGACGCATCGTCACCGACCAGCAGGTCCGCAGCGCCGTCACCATCCTGGTGCTGTTCCTGCTGCTCTACATCGGGGGCGCGGTCGTCGGGGTCTACTACGGCTTCCCGTTCGACCAGGCGTTGTTCGAGTCGACGTCGGCCGCGGCCAGCGTCGGCCTGTCCGTCGGCGTCCTCGGGGAGGCCCCCGTCGTCCTCAAGGCCGTCTACATCGCCCAGATGTGGCTGGGGCGCCTCGAGTTCCTCGCCGTGTTCGGGCTCGTGGGCTACGGCTGGGCGCTCGTGCGCGGTCGCATCTGACGGACGGGGCGCAGCGGGCGTCAGGCCTTGTCCGTACGGCCGGCTTCCTGGGAGGAGGGGCAGAGCGGTTCGATGACGCAGTCGCCGCAGCGAGGCCGGCGGGCGTCGCACACCCGGCGACCGTGGAAGATCAGCAGGTCGGCCACGTCCAGCCAGCGCTCCTGCGGGAACAGGCGCATCAGGTCCTTCTCGATCTTCGCGACGTCGTCATGGCGGGTGAACCGGAGCCGACGCGACAGCCGACGGACGTGCGTGTCGACCACGACGCCGTGGTTCGTCCCGAACGCGTTCGACAGGACGACGTTGGCGGTCTTGCGCGCAACCCCGGGCAGCGCGATCAGGTCCTCCATCGTGTCCGGCACCTCACCCCCGTGGCGCTCGAGCAGCAACCGCGCCGTCGCCTGCAGGTTCTTGGCCTTCTGCCGGAACAGCCCCAGTTGGTTGATCAACGACTCGATCTGCTCGATGCTCGCCTCGGCGAACGCCTCCGGGCCGGGCAGCTCGCGGAAGAGCCGGGGCGTGACCTCGTTGACCTTGACGTCGGTGGACTGGGCCGACAGCACGGTCGCGACCAACAGCTCCCACGTGGTCGTGTGGTCCAGCGCGATGCGGGCGTCGTCGTGCTCGACGGCGAGTGCGTCGAGGATGATCGGGGCGCGAACGGTCTTGCCCCGGTCGGCGTCGACGCCGGCGTCGAGCGCGGCGGCCAACCCCGGGGGTGGGACGGGTGTGTCGGTCACGTGGACGGG
>JBFJMP010000036.1:0-11723 GCA_041633895.1 Nitriliruptoraceae bacterium | reverse complement strand
CCGGGGCGCTGGGTCCCAACGAGGACACCTCGTACGCGGTTGAGCCGTCGGCATCTGCGGCCAGTCCGGTCTTCACCTACACGGGTGTCGAGTTCGACGTCACCGTGCGCGACACCAGCACCTGCGACCCGCCCTACGACGACACCTCGACCTTCCTCGGAAGCGCCGGCTTCCACACGGACTTCGAGGGTCCGACGGTGGTGGCCGTGCCGGGTGGCCGTCGCATCTGCGACACGATCACCTACGTCCAGGACCAGAGTGGGCCGGGGGTCGTCGACACGTACACGATCACCGCCACGTTCCGGCTGGCCGACGGCACAGCCTCACCCGACTGTCCGTGATCGGTTCCGTCGTCGGCGTCGCGACGGATGTGCCGAGCCGGGTGGTCGGTGGAGCGCGCCGTCCTCCGACGGGTCGGGTTCCGTCGTCGGCGTCGCGACGGGTGTGCCGAGCCGGGTGGTCGGTGGAGCGCGCCGTCCTCCGACGGGTCGGGTTGTCGGTCTGGCGTCGCGAAACGACCCGCACTCGTCCTCTCTGTCCTCTAGCGTCCTGTCATGAAGACTTCACGTGGTGCGCTGGTCCTGTTCGTCGCGGTGGCCGTGGGGGTGATGGGGTTGCCCAGCGCCCCGCTCGCGCCGGTCGGGGCGCTGTCCCCACCGGAGCCCGAACCTGACGGCGTCTCGCGCCAGGCCGGTGACGACCGTTACGGCACCGCCGTGGCGCTGTCGCGCGCCACGTTCCGCACCTCTGCCGACGTCGTCCTCGCCCGCGGGGACACGTTCCCCGACGCGCTGGCGGCATCGTGGCTCGCGGACGTCCTCGACGCCCCGCTGCTGCTGACGCCCCCCACCCGACTGCACGCCGAGACAGCCCGCGAACTCCAGCGACTCCAGACCGAGCGCGTGATGGTGCTCGGTGGTGATGCTGCCGTCAGCCCGGCGGTCACCGACGCGTTGGAGGACATGGGCATCGCCCACCAGCGCATCTCGGGTCCGTCTCGCATCGAGACGTCCGGCGACGTGGCCCGCATCGCCGCGGACCTGGCCGGCGGCACCGACGGTGCCATCCTCGCCCGGGCGGACGCCTTCGCTGACGCACTGGCGTCCGCGAGCCTCGCCGGTGCCGCCGACATCCCCGTGCTGTTGACCTCGCCGTCGCGGCTCTCGCCCGCGACCGCCGACGTCCTCGACGACCTGCTCGCGCCGGGCGACACGGTCTGGCTCGCCGGCGGCGAGGGCGCCCTGTCGGCTGACGTCGAGCAGGCTGTCCGTGACGCCGGGTACGACGCCCGCCGCCTCGCGGGCGCCGACCGCTACGCCACGGGCGCCCTGCTGGTGGACGCCGCACGGGACGCGGGGGCCGTCAACGGGATCATGGTCGTGGCCTCCGGGGCCGGCTTCCCGGACGCGCTCGCGGCAGGTCCCGTCGCCATCGCCGGCACCGGTGTGCTCGCGCTGGTCCCGCCCACCGATCTCGCGTCGAGCGCGGCGGCCACCGACATGGTCGACGACCTCGCCCTGGGTGCGCGTGACGTCACCGTCGCCGGGGGACCGGCGGCCGTGTCCGACGACGTCCTCGAAGCCCTCGACGCCGGACTGTTCGGCGCCCCGGAGGTCGTGATCCACGGCGGCTCGGTCGTGTCGATGACCGACGACGACCCGGAGGCCGTGTCGCTGCGGGGTCGTCGCATCGTGGCGACCGGGACGGCTGCCGAGCTGCTCGCCAGCGCCGACGACGACACGCTCGTGATCGACCTCGACGGGGCGGCGGTGATGCCGGGCTTCGTCGACGCCCACAGCCACGCCATCGGTGACCGGGATCGCTACGGGGTGCCGACCGTGGACGAGGCGATCGGCCGGCGCGTGCGGGACGGCTTCACGACCCTGGTCGAGCTCTACGTCCACGAGCCGCGCATCGAGGAGCTCGTGGACCTGTCGAACTCCGGACGGCTCCCCATCCGCGTCGAGGCGTACATGCCGGTCCGGGACCCCCAGGGTGGGGAGTTCGAGCGGGACTACTGGAACGACCACATTCCCTACGACCAGATCGCGGACCACGTGCGGATCGCCGGCATCAAGCTGCACCTGGACTGGGAGGACCTCAACTACACCGAGGACCAGATCCGCGCCATCGTGGAGGGCCTGCACCGCCAGGGCTGGACGATCGCGATGCACGGGATCTACCGCGAGTCGGCACAACAGGCCATCGACGTCTTCACGGACCTGCTGGGCGGCGACGCGAACGCCCACCGCCACCGGATCGACCACCTGCTGCAGCTGACCGATCCGATGATCGCGGCCATCGTCGAGGCCGGCATCGTCGCCAGCGTCCAGATCGGCGGGACGATGGGGAACATGTACCTCAGCGACTGGAACCGTGAGGCCTACGTCGACGGGCGCGAGGAGGAGTTCGGGCGCTGGAAGGACCTCGACGCAGCCGGCGCCCGCATGATCGGCTCGACCGACCACCCGTGGTTCCTGATCCCGGCCGCCTACCCGGACAACGTCCTCCCCGAGGACGTCGCCCAGGCGTTCCACCTGCTGGAGGGAACCGTGACGCGTCGCGGGAACCTGTCCGGCGACCTGCCGGACTTCGTGCTCGACCAGGGCCTGACGATCGACCGCGCGCTGGAGATGTTCACGGTCGAACCGGCGTGGCAGCTGGACCGGGCCTGGGAGGTGGGGCGCCTGCGTCCCGGCTTCCTCGCCGACCTCGTGATCGCCACCGACGACCCGCGCGCCGTGCCGGTCAGCCAGGTCAGCGACATCGACGTGCTGGTCACGATGGCGGAGGGACGCAGCGCCCACTGTGCCGACGGGGCGCCGGCCTGCCCCGACCCGTTCACCTACCTGCGTCCCCAGCCGCCAAGCGGCTCCGACGCGTCAGCCTCGCTCGAGGGCGCCGGTCCCGACCTGGCACACGACGGGGACGTGGACACGTCGTGGCAGTCCGGCGGCGACGCACCCGCGTGGATCGAGTTCACGTGGGACACCCCGGTCAACGCGCGCCGGATCGAGCTGGTCGTGGACCAGGACCCGGCAGGGACGACCCGGCACCGGGTGACGGCCACGCGCGAGGGCGGGGCGAGCGTCGAGGTCGCCGTCCTCGAGGGCGAGACCGCGTTCGGTGACGTGCTGGTGATCGACCTCGCGGAACCGATCGACGACCTCGTGGGCCTGCGCGTGGCGACGGAGATGAGCCCGTCGTTCGTGTCGTGGGGCGAGATCACACTGATCGGTTGACCCAGCACCGAAACGGAGTACCCGGCCCGAGCGGGTCGCGCTCCGCCGACGCCCGAGGGAGCACGTCCGACGCGACCCCGAGGTCCGGCACTCGTCCGTCGGAGGACGGCGCGGTCTGCGACTGTTCCGGCTCGGTACGTCCGTCGCGACGCCGACGACGGCATTCGTGTCAGAACGGTTGCCCCGTGGCCGCGCAGAGGAAGCGCATCAGGGGCTTGGCCTCGACGCAGTTGTCGATGAACGTGTCGAGGAAGGTCCGTGAGGTGACCTGCCGCTCGGTCAGCGGGCGGGACACCGCGAAGCTCTTGCGCTTGAGGTCGACGATGTGACGGTGGTCCGCGTCGTAGCCCTTGGGCGGACGGACCAGGGTGTCCTCGAACCACTCCCAGCCCTGCAGTCCGTTGACCACGCGGGTCCAGGCGGCGGGCTTGGCGTCGATCCGTTCGCGGACCTTGCCGAGGGTGGCGTTGTCGGGGCGCCACATGCCGACGGCCATCATGCAGTTGCCGGGCTCGATCTGGAGGTACAGGCCCGGGGCGTGGGCGTCCTTGCCCGCGGCATGGCGGAACTGCGCCCCGATGTTGGTCTTGTACGGGATCCTGTCGGGGCTGAACCGCATGTCGCGGTGGATGCGGAACATCGACCCGCCGTTGCGGCGCGGGTCGGCGACGAGATGCGTCGAGATCCGGCGGTGGATCGGGTCGGCGGCATCCGTGATGAACCGCAGCATCGGTTCCTGCGCGTCAGCGACGAAGCGCTCGCGGTTCGCCTCGAACCACGGCTTCGTGTTGTTGACGTCGAGGTCGAACAGGAAGTCCAGCGTCCGCTTGGAGAAGTACGCGGACATCGGGACCTCTCAGCGCCAGCGGATCTTGCCGTCGGCCTGGGGGCGCTCGCCCTTCAACTGCTTGGCGGCGTTGCCCAGGGCGGCGAGGCCGGCAAGGCCGGCAACCCCGATGAAGATGAGGCCCGCGCGGTCATGCGAGTTCTCGGGAATCGTGAGCTTCCCGTTCTCGGAGACGTCGCCGGTCGACTCGGTCGCTGCGGCGGGCGCAGCACCGAGGACGACCACCGCCGAGGCGATGGCCAGGGGGCGGGCGAAGCGGGCGAGGGTGCGTGATCGAGCGTTCATGGGGCGAACTCTACCGAGCGGGTCGCCGTCGTCACACATCCGCTGCCTACGCTTGGCCCGACGGCCGACGATGCGAGGCACGCGGATGGCGACAGCGGTACCGGTGGGCATGCGAACTCGTGACATCGCGGCGGTCATCCGGCGCCTCCGCGGGGCGACGTTGTTGCGGTTCGACAGCCTCTCGGACACGGACCTCGAACGGGAGGCGTTGCCGGACTGGACGGTCGCCGACGTGTTCCGCCACCTCGCGGACTCGGATCGCGGGTCGGTGCTCGGCGCCCACCTGCTGGAGTTCCTGCCCAGCAAGGACCTCGACGAGTTCGAGAAGCAGAACGACGTCAACCTCGAACGCCTCCGAGCCGTCGGTCGCACCCAACTGCGCCGGGAGCTGGAGGTGTGGGGCCAGCGCCTCGCGCGCGTGATCGCGGCCACGCCGAACGTCCTGGCACGTCGCCAGGTGTCGCTCGCGTTCGGGCGGCTGCCCCTGGCCTGGATGGCCGGCCTGCGCCCGTACGACGAGTGGGTCCACAACTGGGACATCGCGCAGGCCGTCGACGGCCCGGAGGCCCCGGAGCCCGCGATGGAGCCGGCCCTGCGTGACCTGCTGGCCTGGTTCCAACTGCGGGCCCTGCCGGCGGACGCACTTCTGCAGCTCGGCACCCGCGACGGCGTGGTCGAGGTCGCCGTCGACGGGGGCCCGACCTGGCGCTTCGACCTCGCCGCGGGCACGTGGGGTCCGGACGTCGCGGCCACCCCGACGGCACGCATCGAACTGGACGTGGCGGCCTTCTGCCTGCTGGCCGCCGCACGGGTCCCCTGGGCCACGCTGGAGGCCGCCGGACGCATCCGCGTCGACGACGACGAGGCCGGGACCGCACACGCGGTCCTCGATGCCGTTCGCGTCGTGTGACAGGCCCCGGCAGGCGATGGTGCAGGCCATGCAGGCGGGCCGTAGGCTGCGGTCCTTGCCCGGTGAGGGATGGCGGTGAGCATCGGTATCGGTGACGCGCTGCGAGACGCGCGTCTGGAGCAGGGGCGGACCATCGAGGATGCCGCCCAGTCCCTCCGTGTCCGAACCGACTACATCCGTGCCCTCGAGGCCGAGGAGTTCGGCATCTTCGGTGCCGACGCCTACGCGCGCGGTCACCTGCGCAACTACGCGGCCTTCCTCCGACTCGACGCCGCACCCCTGCTCGAGGAGTACGACCGGGTGGTCGCCGTCGAGGACGTGACGGCGCGGCAGGTCGCCGGGGCGCCGGTGTCGATCACCCCGCGCGAACCGCTGCCCAAGTCGCTGTCCACGGCCATGATCGCGATCGCGGTCCTCGCCGGGGTGGCGCTGATCGGGCTGCTCGGCAACCGCGCCCCCGAGACCTCGGTCCCCAACGATCCGGCCAGCGTCGACGCGGCGATGTCCGACACGCCGTCCGAGTCTGCACGCCCGACCCCGACGCCGACCCCGACGCCCACGCCGACCTTCGAGGGCGTGAACCTGGTGCTCGCCTTCGAGTCCGACTGCTGGACGCGTATCGTCGTCGACGGCACGACCCACCCCCGCAGCGAGCAGGTGTTCGGCAGCGGCGAGGTGCTGGAACTCCGAGGCGACGAGGTCGTGGAAGTGCGCTTCGGGAACGCGGCGGCGGTCGTCGTCACGCTCAACGGTGAGGTGCTCGGGTCACCGGGCGGAAGCGGACAGGTCGTGACGGTCACGTACGGACCCGACGGAGTCGTCGCAGCGTGACGGACGTGCAGCAGGACCCGCCCGGCGCGCGGCCCCTCGACGGGCCGTCGCGCGTCGCCATCGTGACGTTGGGCTGCGGTCGCAACGAGGTCGACTCGGACCAGCTCGCGGGGCTGTTCGACCAGCAGGGCATCGTCGTGGTCGACGAACCCGACGACGCGGACGTCGTGCTGGTCAACACCTGCACGTTCATCGCGCCGGCCAAGCAGGAGTCGATCGACACGGTCCTCGCGGCCTGTGACCTCAAGGATCCCGAGCAGGTGGGCGGCGTGCGGGGCGTCGTCGTCGTCGGCTGCATGGCCCAGCGCTACCCGCAGGACCTGGCCGACTCGATCCCGGAGGCGGACACCGTCGTCGGGTTCGCCGGCTACCCGAGCCTGCCGGGCGTGGTGGCCGACCTGATGGCCGGCCGTGCGGTCGAGCACATGATCGGTTTCGACGACGAGCCAGCACCCGAGGCCGCGCCCCGCCGCGACCTGCCGCTGGTCTCGATCTCGTCGACCACACCGGAGCCGGCCGCCACGGGGGCCCCGTGGTTGGCTGCGGTGCCCGAGCAGGCGCGTGACGACGCACCGGCCAGCCCGCCGGGAACCGCCCAGGACGACCTCGACCGGATTCCGGCTTCGGGACCCCGGTTCCCGGTGCGCGCCCGCCTCGACGACCGTCCGTGGGCCTACCTCAAGATTGCGTCCGGCTGCGACCGGCTCTGCACGTTCTGCGCGATCCCGTCCTTTCGCGGTCGCTTCCGGTCCCGCCCGTTGGACGAACTCCTCGCCGAGGCCTCGTGGCTGTCCAGCCAGGGCGTGCGTGAACTCGTCCTCGTGTCCGAGAACACGACGTCGTGGGGCAAGGACCTCGACGCGTGGGCCGGCACGCCCGGTGGACGCTCCCTCCAGGCGACGATGCTGCGCGAACTCGCCGCCGTCGACGGGATCGAACGCCTGCGGCTGATGTACCTGCAGCCGGCCGAGTTGCAGCCCGCGTTGATCGAGGCCATGGCCGACATCGACGCGGTCGTCCCGTACTTCGACCTGTCGCTCCAGCACGTGTCCGACCCGGTGCTGACGCGCATGGCGCGGTCCGGGTCCCCGGAACGCTTCGGGGCGCTGATGGGCCGGATCCGTGACCTGGCCCCGGATGCCGTGTTCCGCTCCAACTTCATCCTCGGCTTCCCCGGCGAGACCGACCACGACGTCGACGTGCTCGAGGACTTCCTGTCCGAACAGCGGCTCGACTGGGTCGGCCTGTTCACGTTCTCGCGCGAGGACGGCACGCCCTCGGACCACCTCGACGACCAGGTGCCGGAGGCGCTCGCGCGCGAACGCCTCGAACGCATCGCCTCGGTGCAGGAACAGGTCGCCGACGAGGCCACCCGCGCCTTCGTCGGTCGACGCCTCGACGTGCTCGTCGAGGAGCGCCATGAGGGCGAACTCCTCGGACGCTCCTATCGTGAGGCTCCCGACACCGACGGAGAGGTGCGACTCGTGACGCCGCAGGGCATCGTGCCCGACCTGCCGATCGGACGCATGGTGTCCGCGACGGTCGTCGACGCCGACGGGGTGGACCTGGTCGCGGAGGTCGACGGGCAGTGACGGTCACGCCGGGCAAGGTGGTTGCAGAGGAGGCGCGTCCTCCGGAGCCCCACTGGTTCAACCTGCCCAACGGCCTGACGTTCCTGCGGGCGCTGCTCGTGCCGGTGATCCTCGTCCTGCTGGCGCAGGACGATCCCAAGTCGCGCTGGTGGGCCTTCGGCATCTTCGTGTTCGCGGCGCTGACCGACTCGATCGACGGCTGGGTGGCCCGGCGCTGGCACGGGGTCACCCGTTGGGGGCAGCTGGCCGACCCGATCGCCGACAAGCTGCTCATCATCGGTTCGTTGGCATCACTGGCCGCGGTCGGTGAACTGCCGTGGTGGGCCGTCGTCGTGATCGTCGCGCGCGAGGTCGGCGTCACCGTCCTGCGCGTGCTCGTCGTGCGTCGCAGCGGCGTGGTCATCGCGGCGTCGTGGTGGGGCAAGGCCAAGACGGTCAGCCAGGTGATCGCGGTCAGCCTCTTCCTCGCCCCGTCCGTGTCCAGCGAACTGCGCCTCGGCACGCTCTACGCCGCCATCGCCCTGACGCTGTGGTCAGGCACGAACTACGCCTTCAAGGCGGGCCGCATCGAGCAGTTCGTCCTCGACGAAGCCGGCCCGGGTTCCGTGGCACCGGACGCCGAGGAGTCCTGATGCGCATCGGACTGTGCTCGGTCGGCACGGAACTGCTGACGGGCGACCAGGTCGACACGAACGCCGCGTGGCTCGGCACCCGGGTCCAGGAGTCCGGTGCGACGGTGACGCTCCAGATCAGCGCGCGGGACGTCCTCGACGAGTTGGTCGACGCGCTCCGGGTGGCGCTCGATCGCTGCGACGGCGTGATCGTGGGCGGTGGGCTGGGCCCGACCCCCGACGACCTCACCCGCGAGGCCGTCGCGGCCGTGGCCGGGGTCGCGTGCCGCGCCGACGCGGAGATGGAAGAGGCGATCATCCAGCGCTTCGCCCAGTACAACGCGCGGATGAGCCCGAACAACCTCCGCCAGGCGAACCTGCCGGAGGGTGCGGTCGCGTTCGCGCCGGTGGGCACCGCGCCCGGGTTCCGGATCGACATCGCCGGCACGCCGGTCTGGGTACTGCCCGGGGTGCCGTGGGAACTGCAGGCGATGTTCGACGAACACGTCGCGCCCGACCTCGTGGCCGCCAGCGGGGGTCGTGCGACCGTGACCCGCGTCGTACACCTGACCTCGATGGGGGAGTCGTCGGTCTCGGAGGCGCTGGCCGACGTCGAGGGCGACGCCGTCGCGGCCGGCGTGGACGTCGCCTACCTCGCCACCCGGTCCGAGATCCAGGTGAAGCTGACCCTGTCCGGTCCCGATCGCGACGCCGCGCACGCCGCCGGCGACCCGTGGGTGCAACGCATTCGCGACGTCCTCGGCGCCGCGGTCGCCAGCGTGGACGCGACCAGCGTGGAGGAGGCACTGGTCGACCTGCTGGCCGCGGCCGGGGCGAGCGTGGCCACGGCCGAGTCGGCGACGGCCGGGCTGGTGGCGGCCCGCCTCGCGGACGTCCCCGGGGCCAGCCGGGTGCTGCGCGGTGGCCACGTCGTCTACGCGACCGACGCGAAGGTCGCCGTCGCGGGCATCGACCCGGCCCTGCTGGATGCCCATCCGCCGGTGTCGGCCGAGGTGACGCGTGCGCTGGCCGTGGCTGCCCGGACGGCGTTCGGTGCCGACTACGGGGTGGCGACGACCGGCGTGGCGGGTCCGGACCCCCAGGACGGCGTCGAGGTCGGGGACTGCTTCTGGGCGGTGGCCGGACCGCACACGCCGGACGGCGTGGTCGCCGGGCGCAACCTGCCGGGGGACCGGGCCACCGTGCGTGGCCGCCTCGCCTCCGCGGCGCTGGAGCTCTTGCGCCGCCAGCTGTTGGCCGACCGCGGGGCCTGAGCGTGTCTGCGGCGGACGGGACCCTGCGCCTGTTCGTCGGGACGGTCGTGTCGGCGTCCGCCCGCGCGGAGCTGTCGGGCGCTCTCGCGCCGTTGGAACGGGTGCTCGGCGACGACGTCTCGTGGACGCGCCCGGCCGGCTGGCACGTCACGCTCGCCTTCGTCGGGCGCGTTCCCGCCGCGCTCGGCCCCGTGGTCGACGACGTCACGGCCCGCGTCCTGCGTGGGTGGCGGGCGCCGCAGCCGGTCGCGGCGACGACTGGTGAGGTCGCGGTGCTGGGTCGGGGCGCCGTCACGCTGGCCGTCCACGACGAGCCGGCCGGCACCCTGGCGGCCCTCGGCGTCCGGCTCCAGGCGGACCTCGCGGACGCCGAGGTGCCCGTGTCGCGTCGTCCGGTCCGCGCCCACGTCACCGTCGCCCGCGCTCGTCGCGGGCGCGCGCTGTCCGGCGCCTCCGACGTCGTCGTCGCCCCGGTCCGCTGGGACGTCGCGGCCGTCCAGGTGCTGACCGCCCACCTCGGCGACGGCCCCGCCCGCTACGTCGCCCGGTCGGAGCACGCGCTGGGCTGAGGCCCCGACGCGGGTGCGCTCGCCTCAGGCCTCGGCGTTGCCGGCAGCCGTGGACATCCCGACGTCCGGGGCGCCGTTGCCGTTGCCGTTGCCGTTGCCGTTGCCGTTGGCGTCCCCGCGCCGCGGTGGGCGCGGCACCGGGTCGGGCAGCGGACGGTCGCCCGCGCGGATCTCGGCCATCAGCTCCCACACCCGGTCGAACACGCGCAGGGCCTGCCACGCGTCGTAGAGCGCCCCGTGTGCCTGGTCCTTGTCGTGCTCGACGCCGAGTGCCGCGCAGGTCTTGGCGAGGCTGCGGGGGCCTTCGGGACCTTCGGCGATCAGCGGCAGGGCGAGGGTCTCGACGTCGATGAGGTGGTGGTCCCACGTCGGGGTCATGCCGGTCTTGCGACACATCCGTTCGAGGTGGTTGGCGTCGAAGTCCGGGACCGCCCCGACGAGGTAGGCCCCGTCGGCGTCCTCGAGGAACTGGGTCAGCCAGACGCTGGCCGGCGTGCGCGGCTGGGGCGCGATGCGCTCGGCGTAGTGGGTGATCTCGAGGGCACCCTCGTCCGCACCGTCGATGGTGTGTTCGGTGAAGTACTGGCGCTCGACCTGGGAGCCGTCCTCGAACCGCACGATCCACGAGACCTCGGTCAGTTCATGGCGCGTGTGGTCGAGGCCGGTCGCCTCGGTGTCCACGAACACGAATCGGGCCGACATCGGCCACCTTTCCATCGCTGGTCCCCAAGGCTAGCCACGGGGCGTGACACCGCCCGGCGAGACGGCGGCCGTGTCCCAACCTGTGGACACGGGTGCTTGGGGTCGAACAGGCGTTCGGGTAGCGTGCGCTGTGCGGGTCACCATCGTCCACAGCATGCAGCGGGTGGTTCGGCGTGTCACACCCGGCCCGTACGGTCATCGACATCGCCCCGCCCCATCCCACCAGCGCAGCACCCACCCCGCGCACCACCACCAGACGTCACGCACGAGCACCAGCACCCCACCAGCCCCCCGGAGGACACCGTGGACCGCGACAAGGCACTCGAACTCGCACTGGCCGGCATCGAGAAGCAGTTCGGCAAGGGCTCCCTGATGCGACTCGGCGACGAGTCCGCCGTCAAGATCGCCGTCATCCCGACCGGGGCGTTGTCCCTGGACCTGGCGCTCGGCGTGGGCGGCGTCCCCCGCGGCCGCGTGACCGAGATCTACGGCCCGGAGAGCTCCGGCAAGACGACGGTCGCCCTGCACGTCATCGCCGAGGCCCAGAAGGCCGGCGGCATCGCCGCCTTCATCGACGCCGAGCACGCGCTCGACCCGACCTACGCCCGTGCGCTCGGCGTCGACATCAACGAACTGCTCGTCTCCCAACCCGACACGGGTGAACAGGCCCTCGAGATCGCGGACATGCTGATCCGCTCCGGGGCGATCGACCTCATCGTCATCGACTCCGTGGCGGCACTCACGCCGCGCGCCGAGATCGAGGGCGAGATGGGCGACACCCACGTCGGCCTCCAGGCCCGCCTGATGAGCCAGGCCCTGCGCAAGATCGCCGGTTCGCTCCACAAGTCGCACACGTCGAT
>JBFJMP010000035.1:0-11827 GCA_041633895.1 Nitriliruptoraceae bacterium | reverse complement strand
CCCGAGATGCTCGCGCGGGCGGTCGAACTGGACACGGCGACACGCGTCTCGTGGATGCAGGCGGATGCCGCCTCGTGGGTCGCCGCCGAGCGCGTCGACCTCGTGTTCGCGAACGCCTCCCTGCACTGGGTCGATGACCACACGCGCCAGATGGCGCGACTGCTGGGGCAGGTCAGCGAGGGTGGCGTGCTCGCCGTCCAGATGCCCGACAACCACGACCAGCCGTCACACACGCTGCTCGCCGAGACCGTCGACAGTGGGCCCTGGCGGGACCGCCTGCGCCCACTGCTGCGGCCACACCCCGTGCTGGCCCCGGAGCGCTACCACGCGCTGCTGCGGCCCTTGACGGCGCGGCTGGACGTGTGGCAGACGACGTACTGGCAGGCGCTGACCGGTGACGACCCCGTCCTCGAGTGGACGTCCGGCTCGGTCCTGCGCCCGCTGCTGGCGGCCCTGCCGGCGGCCGAGCGCGAGGCGTTCACCGCGGACTACGCCGCGCGCCTGCGGCAGGCGTACCCGGCCGGCCACGACGGCGTCACCCTGTTCCCGTTCCGGCGCCTGTTCATCATGGCGCAGCGCCCCGGTGCCGGCGCCGCCTGATCAGGGTTCGGTGCCCACCGGGACCCCGCGGATCCGGCGCCACCACGTGCGGATCCAGGCCGTGTAGTCGAACGGCACGAACCAGCGCGCCACCACCTCGGCACTCGACACGGTGGCGTGCGGGTGGATCCGGTCCCGCTTGCGACGCATCGCGCCGATCAGGCCCAGGCCGCGGAGGCCGGCGAGCAGCGCACCCGGGTGGGTCAGCGCCAACTCTCCGGTCTTGAGCAGGGTCGTGACCAGGACACCGACGAGGTTTCGCAGCAGCCCACGGCCGGTGTCGTCCTTGGCGAGCACCAACAGGCGGTTCTGCCAGTTCAGCTGTTCGACCCGGGCCGTGCGTCGTGGCCCCGCGCCCCCCCGTTCGTGGTGGGCCACGGCGGCAGGCTCGTACCACGTGGTCCAGCCACGCATCGCGGCCCGCCAGTCGAGGTCGACGTCCTCCCAGAACGCGAACAGGTCCTCGTCGAACACCTCGGTCCGTGACCCGCCGTCGCCATCGGTCACGGTCACCGCAACGTCGTCGAGCATCGCCCGGCGGTACAGGGCCAGCGCTCCGGACACGCCGAAGACCTCCCCCGCCTCGTCCCACTGCCCCCGGTCGATCTCGCCCTCGCCGCGATTGCGGAACAGCCGCGTCGTGAAGGCCACGTGGCCGGTCGTGTCGATGACCGCAGCACCCCACGGGGCCGCCACGGACCGCAGCAGCTTGCCCTGGACGGCGCCGCGGCGCGGGTCCGCGGACAGCGCCGCGACGGCGCGTTCGACGTAGTCGGGCGCGGGGACCACGTCCGGGTTGCAGACCAGCACGGCGTCGGCATCCGTCTCGGTCAGGGCGTCGTTGACCCCGCCGGCGAAGCCGCGGTTGGTCGGGTTGCGTCGATCGCGCAACGGGGCGCCGCCGGGTTCCGCGGCGAGCCGGTCCAGCACCGCCAGGGAGTCGTCGTGTGAGTCGTTGTCCACGACCAGCACGTCGAGGTCCGGATGGGTCTGTGCCCGCAGGGCGCGGACGCACGGCACGAGGTCCTCGGCGCTGTTCCAGTTGACGACCACTGCGGTCACGCGCACGGGTCAGGCCCCGGCAGCGCGCGCGTCGTCGTCCTCGTCCGGGCTGTACACGGGGATCGGTCCGGTCGTCTCGGCGCCACCCAGCGTCAACGCCGGACCCTCGGAGACCGACGTGGACGCGACGAGGTCGACCAGTCCGACCGCCCCGGGCGCGGGCGTCACCTCGATCTCGATCGCGTCGGGCCGCACCGCGAACTGTTCGCGCACGGACGGGTCGGTGACGATCGGCGTCACCCAGTAGCGTCCTGCGAGCACGTGGGCCGTGAAGCGGATGTCGACGACCGCCGACTGGCCCTCCTCGAGCGGGCCGACCCCGAGCCCCTGCCAGGTCGTGTGCACCTCGTACAGGTCCCCGGTGCCGCCGCGGAACGTGGCGCCCACCGAGCACGCCGGGACGGCCGTGCGCGCGGTGACGCGGATGCGCAGGCGCAGCTGCTGCGACGGGGTGACCTGCGTCACACGCGTCGCGTACTGGTCGACGAGGATGACGTCGTCGATGCGCACCGCGCCCGACCCGAACGAGCCGTCCTCATGGCGTTCGTCGTCACCCAGGCCGGTGCCCATGAGCTGGGCGTACTGGGCGACGCCCTCCTTGGCAGGACCGTCGAAGACGACCTGGCCCCCGTGCAGGACGATGGTGCGTTCACACAGGTCCTCGACCGCCTGCAGGTCGTGGCTCACGATGACGATGGTCTTGCCACGCTCCTTGAAGCCGCGCATGCGCTCCAGTGAGCGGGACTGGAAGCGCGCGTCACCGACGGACAGCACCTCGTCGACCAGCAGGATGTCCGGGTCGACGTTGATGGCGATCGCGAAGCCGAGGCGGACGTACATGCCGGAGCTGTAGTTGCGCACCGCGGTGTCGAGGAAGGGGCGGATGCCGGCGAACTCGACGATGTCGTCGAAGCGCTCGTCGATCTCGGCGCGCGTCAGGCCGAGGATGGCGCCGTTGAGGTAGATGTTCTCGCGCCCCGACAGGTCGCCGTGCATGCCGGCGCCGAGCTCGAGCAGCGACGCCACACGACCGTTGATCTCGATGAGGCCCTCGTCGGCCGGCAGGATCCGGGCGAGCACCTTCAGCAGCGTCGACTTCCCGGAGCCGTTGTGACCGATGATCCCGACCGTCTCGCCACGGTCGATCGTGAACGACACGTCCTTGAGGGCGAGGAAGTCCTCGAACGTCGGCCGCGAGAAGCGGTACAGGCGTTCCTTCAGGGACGCGGGACGCTCGTGGTACAGCCGGAAGTGCTCGGTGAGGCCGTCGACCACGATCGCCGGACCCGCCTGGTCCGGTCGCATGAAGCCGCGCAGGGAGTCGAGGACCACCGTCACACCTCCTTCGCGAAGTTGAGGGCGAAGCGGTGGAACATGGCGTACCCGACGACGAAGGTGATGAGCGCCGCAGCGAACGCCGCTCCGAGCAGCTCGGCCGAGGGCCACGACTGGGCCGTGGTCAGGAACGGGGCGGCACAGGCCTCACCGACGCAGGTGGGATCGTGGGCGGGGTTGACGACGACCTCGCCGTAGATCGACTCCCGGAAGATCCGGATGAACCACGTCATCGGGTTGTACGACAGCACGATCGCCGCCGTCCGTGCGGCCGTGTTGTCCGCGTCGGTGACCAGCGCGAACGGGTAGATGATCGGGGTGGCGTAGAACCACACCATGAAGATCACCACGATCAGTTCCTGCAGGTCCCGGAAGGTGACGTTGGCCCCGGCCAACAGCATCGCCACGCCGGCGGTGAACATCGTGACGAGGATGACGCCGACGGCGATCATCGGCAGCCGGTAGACGATCTCCCACCCACGCGTCCAGATCAGGTACGGACTGACGGCGAGCAGCGCCAGCAGGAAGTGCACCAACTGGCTGAGCACCACCGACAGCGGCAGGATCTCGCGGGGGAAGTACACCTTCTTGATCAGGGCGCCGTTGCCGACGATCGCGAGGATCGAACCCTGCACGGCGTTCTGGAAGAACATCCAGACGAGGTAGCCGGACAGGAAGAACGCGGCGAAGTCGACGACCTCGATGCGGATCACGAACGCGAAGATCACCGTGAACACCACGGTCATCAGGGCCGGGGTGAGCAGCGACCAGATGAAGCCCAGCGCCGAGTTCTTGTAGCGGACCTTCAGTTCCTTGCCGACGAACTGCCGGAGCAGTTCGCGAGCCATCCAGAGGTCGTACAGCTTGTCGCGCAGCGCCCGAACGGGCCCGGGTGGCGACGCGACAGCCCGCCCACCACCGGCTCCGGCGGGTGCGGCAGCGTCACCGGTGGCCTCGCTCATGTCGCCTCCACCGGCCCGCCGGCGCCCGACCAGCCCGTGGTGTTGCCGGACGTGTCGACGATCCGGTAGCGGTAGCAGTAGCTGGTCCCGCTGGACGCGGAGCCGTCCACGAGCACGGTGCCCGGGTGGTCGACGGTCGCGATGGTGGCGAACGGGTCGCCGGTCAGGCCGGCGCTGCAGTCCGAGACCAGGAACCCCTTGGTCAGGCGCTGGACCTCGTAGGCCGCGACGTCAGCCTCGGGAGCAGCCAGCCACGACACGCGGATGCCGGCACTGGAGTGCGGTGCGACCGTCGGCCCGATGTCGCTGGGGGGCGAAGCCGGGACCTCGTCGGTCGGCGTGGCGGCCACGACGGTGGACAGCGCCGAGGTGTTCTTGTGGATGTCCGAGGCACGGACCGCGATGTCGTAGGACGTGCCGGCGGTCAGTCCGGACAGGCGCGCCGAGCGCGAGCCCGTGGTCGCCTTGATCGTCGCGTTCGCGGGGGTCAGGTCCCCGTCGGCGCCCGTGGGCCGGGCCATCACCTCGTACGTCACGTCACCGGTGGCGTCGAAGGAGGCGTCCCACGTCACGTCGAGCACCGTGCCGTCGTCCTCCGGGCGGTCGGTGACCTCGACGCCCTCGGGCACCGTCGGCGGCACGTTGTCGCGCGGCATGTCGGCGGCCTCGGCCGCAGCCGACATCACGTCGTCGTCGATGATGGTGCGGCTGCCCACGATCACGAGCGCTGCCGCCGGGGCGTCACCGGTCTCGAGCAGGCACAGCGTGGCACCGGTGCGGGGGTCGTCGCAGGAGGTCGGCGTGTCCGTGCCCACGAGCAGGATCGGGGCGTCGAGTCGGGCCGACACGGGCGTGGACACCAGGCCGTAGCCGAAGTCGGTGCCGAAGCCGGGGACGAGCACGAACGTCTGGTGGTCCCGCTTCGTGACGCCCCAGAGACCGCGAGCGACCTCGACGGCGGTTGCCACGCGGTCGTCGCCGGCGTGGCGACGGACGTCGAGGCCGGCGTCACGCAGCTGCTGGGCCTGGCTCTCCGGCACGGCCGCCGCACCCCCGCAGATGTCGACACGCTCGACCCCGAGCTCGGACATGGTCTGCAGGGTCTCGTCGCTGACGGTGTCCGAGGACGTCCGGGTCAACAGGATGGGGGTCTCGGTGTTGGCGGCGTAGCCACCGCAGGACACCGAGTCGACCCAGCCCTGGACCGCGTCCGGGTTGCCCGCATGGCGCGCGAGCAGCACGCGGCCACCCTCGGCGGCGCCCACGAAGCGGGCGATCATCGCGGCGGTCTCGATGCGATCGATCCCCGGGAAGCGGGGCGTGCGGAAGCCCAGCCCGTCGAGCGCCTGTTCGACCTCGGGCGACAGGGCCGCCTGGCCGCCGAGCAGGTAGACGGTGCCACCCGCCGGCAGGACCCGGACGATCTCGTCGCGGACCTCACGGGCGAGGTCGCCGGACGGCGTCAGCAGGATGGGGCCGTCCACGGCGGTGCTCAGGGCCGACGCGCCGAGGGCGTCCGGGAAGGCGTCCTCGCGCGCGAGCACGACGGCACCCGCCTCGTCGTCGCCCCAGATGGATCCGGTCAGTTCGATCGCTGCGGCGCGCGGTGACGACTCGTCGATGCGCAGGACGTTCTCGTACGGCAGCGGCGCAGCCCCCGCCGGGGCCGTCGACAGCCCGACGAGCGTGGCGGCGAGCAGGGCCGCGGCCACGAGCACGCCGAGTCCGGGCAGGCGCAAGGTCATCGTCATCCTCGTGCTTCTCGTCGTCCTGATCGTCGTGCGGGTCATCCAGCGCGCCGCGCCGCGAGGCGGACGCGCACCGAGTTCGTGCCGGCGCGGACCGCGTTCGACAGCCCCTTGTCACGGGCGACCTCGACGAACCGTCCAGCCATGGTGCCCACTCCACGCGTGGTGAGGCGGCTGCGCTCACGTCGAACGTAGGGCGAAGGCCCATCGGGTTGCAGGTCCGGGGCACGCCGGGGGAAGCGGCAGAACTCGAGCAGGGGCTCCAGCGCGCGTTCCCACGTCATCGACGGGGCGAACGCGGCGACGTTCGCGGTGGCCTCGGCACGCCGCTCCGGGTCCGCGAGCGCCAGCAGCGCCCGTGCGAGGTCATCCGGGTCCTCGGCCGAGACGACCTCGCCGAGGTCGTGCTCGCGCACGAGCGCCGACAGGGAGTCGCCCTCGGTCGCCAGGATCGGCAGCCCCGCCCACAGGTAGTCGAGGATGCGGGTGCGGAAGCTGAGTTCGGTCTCGATGTGCAGGAAGTGCGTCGAGACGCCGAGGTCCGCGTCGAGCAGGTAGTTCGCGCGGTCGTCGTAGTCGACCCAACCCTTGTTGAAGAACACGTGCGTTCCCAACAGGCCCAGGTCCTCGGCGACCCGGTACGCCTCGGCGGCGCGGGCCATCTCCGGGACGTCCGGGTTCGGGTGTGCCGTCCCGAGGAAGAACAGCTTGAGCCGCGGTTCCTTGTCGACGGCCTTCTCGAGCCCGCGGATCAGCGTCGCGGGGTCGAACCAGTTGTAGATGCCCCCGCCCCAGATCAGGACGATGTCGTCCTCGTCGATGCCGTCGATCTCGTCGCGGATGGCGCGACGGGTCTGGACGGGCGGGTCCACCGGCAGGCCGAACGGGGCGACGCCGAGCAGCGTGCGCAGGTCCGGGTCGTCGTCGTAGGTCGCGGGGTTGATGCGGCCGAGCGAGGCGATCTGGCCCAGCCAGAAGTCGCGCTGCTTCTCGGACGCGCACAGCAGCAGGTCACCGCGCTCGAGCTGGTCGTTGACGATGTCACGGTCGGAGGCATAGGTCGCCCAGCGCTCGCCGGGGGCCTCGTCGCGACGCATCACGAGCGCCTCGATGTGGAACGGGTCGTAGATGTCGACCACGACTGCCGCATCCGACTTCGCCACCTCGGGGAAGTGGTACATCGTGAAGCCCTGTGTGACGATGACCTCGGCGTCGGCGACGAGGTCCTTCGCGTTGCTGGCGGTGATGTGGCGCACCTCGAAGTCGGGGTGGTCCATCTCGGGCTTGCGCATCGAGGCGAGCACGACCTGGTGCTCGCGCGACAGCGTCCGCGCCATCTCCCACACGCGGATGGCCGGACCGGCCATCTTCGCGCCGATCGTGTCCGCCGTCAGGATCAGGATGCGCTGGCGCGACGTCGCGTGCCACGCCATGTTGAACGTGTCGATCGTCTTGAGGAACACGGCGGTGAACACGGGGTCCGGGACGTTCGGGGCGATGGGGCGCCGGAACAGGCGCAGGATCTCGCGGTCGTCCCGCCGACGGTTGGCCTGGATGAAGGCGCGCTTGTGGCGCAGGTCCTCGAGCATCAGCCCGAAGTCGCGCAGGGCCGCGAGGTGCGCGCCGGTCATGGACGAGATCGTCGGCGTCGGCGGCTCGACCCCGGCCGAGTCCGCCGTGATCCGGTAGTCCCCGATCTCGGAGTCCTCGTCGTTGAAGCCGCGCAGGAACGACAGGATGGTGGACGACGGCAGGGTGCGAGCCAGCAGGTCGTCGCCGTAGTTCTTGAAGATCGTGGCGAGCGCGTTGCGTTCCAGCAGGTAGCGCTCGCGGGGGCGACCGAAGCGTTCGATGGTGCCGTGGTGGCGGTGGTAGGCGACCGACTCCGGGATGAACCAGACCTCGTAACCCAGCACCCAGGTGCGCCAACCGAAGTCCACGTCCTCGAAGAACGCGAAGTAGTCGTCGTCGAACCCGCCGACCTCGAGGAACCACTTGCGCGGCATCGCCATCGACGCACCGGTGACGAAGATCGACGGCTCGCGCTGCAGATCCGGCGGCGGCGGGTCCTCGCGGTGGCGCGCGAACCCGTGGCCGTAGAAGGACAGGTCACCGCCGGCGAAGTCGACCTCGGTGCCGGTGTGGTCGAGCACGAGCCCGCCGGTCACGCGGATCTTCGGGTTGTTCTCCATCGGGGTGATGAGGTGGCGCAGCCACGACGGGGCCGCGACCGCATCGTTGTTCAGCAGGGCGATGTAGTCACCGCCACCGGCACGGGCGCCCTGGTTCACGACCGGCGCAAAGCCGTCGTTGGTGCTGTTGACGATCACCTGCACCGTCGGGAAGTCGGACCGCAGCATCTCGACGGACCCGTCGGAGGAGGCGTTGTCGATCACCAGGACCTCGACGAGGTCCGCCGGGTAGTCCTGGTCGAGCACCGACTGCACGCACGGGGCGAGGAACTCGCGACCGTTGTGGTTGATGATGACCACGGTGACGGTCGGCAACGCCGTTCGCCTCGACATCTGCGTGTTCCTCCTGTTGCGGGGCGTCCCCGCACCACCGATTGCCCCGCGACCGTCCGGCAGCCATCGGACGTGCGTGACCGATCGGGCCGGGCAAGCATACGTGTCCGTCGGCGCGGTTCTCGGCATGGTCCCGGCCGTTCGGCACGCCCCGGTCCCTGCGGCGATCCCACTACGATCCCGTCAGCGCCATGCTCCCCGGCGCGCCCCCACACCACCACGAGTGCAGCACATGTCGGCAGCCCCAGAGTCCAGCGGCCCCGAGGCGCCGGTCGACGTGTCCGTCGTCCTCCCCGTCTACAACGAAGTCGGCCACCTCGTCGAGGAGCTCGACCGCATCGAGGCAGGCCTGACGGCGGCCGGCAAGACCTACGAGCTGGTCGTGATCGACGACGGCTCGTCGGACGGGTCCAGCGAGATCCTGCGCGAGCGCCCCGGCATCCGCCTGATGGCGTTCGACTCCAACCGGGGATCGGGGTCCGCTCGCCGCATCGGGACCGCCGTGTCGCGGGGTGAGGTGGTCGTGTGGACCGACGTCGACATGACCTATCCGAACGACAGGATCGCGGAACTGGTCGACGCGATGGCCGGGCACGACCACGTCGTGGGCGCCCGCACGACCGAGGAGGGCACGCTCAAGGTCCTGCGCACGCCGGCGAAGTGGTTCATCCGCCAGGTCGCGCAGGTCCTGGCGGGCCAGCGCATCCCCGACCTCAACTCCGGGTTCCGCGCCTTCCGCCGCGACGTGGCCAGCCAGTACCTGCACCTGCTCCCGGACGGGTTCTCGTGCGTCACGACGCTGACGCTCAGCTTCCTGTCCAACGGCTACACCGTGAACTACGTCGACATCCCCTACGCCGAGCGTGCCGGGAGTTCGAAGTTCCACTGGTACCGCGACACGCGCAAGTACCTCCTGCAGGTCGTCCGCATGGTCCTGATGTTCAACCCGCTGCGGCTGATCGGCCCGATCGCCACGATGCTGCTCCTGGCCGGGCTCGGCAAGCTGGCCTACGACGTCATCACCGACCCGTGGTCGGTCGCGATCAACACGGTGATCATCCTCGTGGCCTCCGCGTTGCTGCTCGGGATCGGCATGGTCTCGGACCTGCTGGTGCAGTTGACGCGTCCACGGCGGGACGTGCTGCCCGCGACGACCTACTCCTCACCGCCGCGGTGACCACTGACACCCTGCCGGACTGGCGCGGCCCGGCGCTGGTCGGGGGTGCCTGGGCACTGCTGGCCCTCGTGGCGATGGTGCTCGTGTTCGGTGGCCCCGACCAGGCCGTCCACCAGAGCCCGGACGAGGCCGCGATGGCCCGTGCCGTGCGCCTGGTCGAGGCATCGGGCCGCCCCACTGACCCGGTCCCGTTCGACGACCCGGCGGGCCTCAACCACCAGCGCATCTGGGTGCGCGCCGACGGCGCCACCCTGCCCGCCTATCCCCCGGTCCCGATGCTCGTGCAGGGATTCGCACGGCGGGTCCCGCTGGGCGACTGGCTGCTGCTGGTCCTGCCGGCCGCCGGCCTCGGCGCTGCGGTGACCGCGCTCGGGCTGTCCCTGCGTGACCGCTGGTGGCTCGCCGGTCTCGCACCCGGGCTGGCGTTCCCCGCCACCTACTGGTGGCTGCGCCCGTGGCACAACACGTCCCAGATGCTCGGCATGGCCGGGCTCGCCGCGCTGGCCGCCGCGGTGTTCGTCCGGACCCGTCGTCCGTGGGCCGGGGTCGCAACCATCGCGCTCGCGACCCTCGCCGCCGCGTTCCGCCCCGACCAGGTCCACCTGCTGCTGGGCCTGTCCCTGGTGGCCGGCATGGTCGCCGCCCGCGAACCCCGCGAGCGGTGGCAGTGGCTCGGCGCCCACGTGGTGGCGGGCATCGCCTGGGTCGGGCTCAACGTCGTCGGCAACCTCGCCACGACCGGGGCGGCGCTGACCTCCTCCATCGACCTGCTCGAGTTCCCGGACGAGATCCGGTCGGCGGGACAGGACCTGCCGTTCCCGCTGCCGCAGTTGACGATCATCCTTGCCCGTCGCGGGGTGCCGGACCCGGCGGCGGTGGTCGAGCACGTCCGCCGCTACCTCATCGCCTGGGGCCCGATCCTGTTCCTGACCGTCCCGGCCGTCACCGGGCTGGCCGTCGGGGCCTGGCGCACGCGACGGCGCCTGCGCACGCCCGCTGTCGCGTCGGCATGGGCCGTGACCGCGGTCCTCGGCTGGTACGCGATCTCGCGCGTGTCGTCGACGGACTTCGGGACGAAGTTCAGCGGTGCCGGCATGTCGCACTCGTTCCCGCGCTACACCGCGCTGGTGTTCGTCGGCCTGGCAGTCGCCGCCGTGGTCGGCGTGTCCCGCATCCGCATGCACCGCACCTCGCTCGTCGCGATCGGCCTGTTGGCGATCGGCGCGGTCGCGGGCGGGGCCTACGCCACGATCGACCACGGTGACGACGAGACCCTCACGTGGCTCGCCGGCCACGTCGACGACGCCACCGCGTACGCCGACGCCCTGGACGCGCAGGCGCCGGCCGACGCGTTCGTCTACGTGTGGAAGGCCGACAAGCACGTCTGGCACGTCCGACCGGTCGGCCTCATCCAGGTCGAGCAGCCGGGCGAGGCGGGGCGCGTCGACATCGTGGGCCTCGCCCAGTCGTCGGCCGCAGCGCTCGACGCCGGGTTCCGCCCCCTGCTGACGGAGCTCACGACGGACGAGGCCCGCGCCGTGCAGGAGCGCCTCGCGGACCTCGGCCTGACGCTGGCGACCACGTCCATCGACCTGCCCGCGTTGGCGGGGACCCTGCAGGCCCCGGTGTACGAGGTCGTGGCGGGAGCAGACGGCGATGGCTGACGAGTCCCGACTGCGCGTGCTGGTCGTCACGACCAACTTCCCGCTGGAGCGCCGGGGTGACCGGACCGGCAACTTCGTGTACGACCCGGTGATGGCGCTCGACGCCCACGTGGACCAGACCGTCCTGATGCCCAACCACGCCACCACGGGCGCTCCGACCGAACGCCTCGGCCGCGCCGTGCGCGTACGACGGTTCGCCTACTGGTTCCCGCGCCGCGCCATGCGACTGGCGCACGACGACGGCATCCCGTCGAACCTGCGCGCGTCGTGGATCGCCCGCCTGCAGTTGCCCGCCCTGCTGGCGGTCTACGCCTGGCACCTGCTGGTCGAGGTGCGGCGCCACGACGTCGTCCATGCCCACTGGCTGCCACTGGCCCTGCTGGCGTGGCCGTTCGCGCGCGTGTTCCGCCGCCCCCTCGCCGTCACGCTGCACGGCACCGACATCACCCAGTTCCCCGACCGCTTCGTCGCCTGGGGGCTGCGGCGGATGGACGTCGTCGTGTCGGCCCACGACGACCTGTTGGGCGAGGTCGCACGGCTCGCCCCGACCGCCCCGACCGCGCGCATCCGCCACCTCGTCGAACCCCAGCCCGTGGATGCCGACGTGCTGGCCGAGGTGCGAGCCGCGATCGGCGACGGCCCGCTGGCGCTGTTCGTGGCGCGCCTGTCCCCCGAACGCGACCCGGTCAGTTTCGTGGAGGCCGTGCCGTTCGCGCTCGAACTCGCCCCGGCCGCCCGCTTCGCCGTCGTCGGT
>JBFJMP010000034.1:0-11870 GCA_041633895.1 Nitriliruptoraceae bacterium | reverse complement strand
GGTCGCGGCCGCCGTGCGCGCGGGCGACGGGGCGCGTGCCGAGGCCGGGGCGGCGGCCCTGCTGGCCGCCGGCACCGAGGCCATCAGCGCCGCACTCGACGCCGTCGACGCGGTCAACGCCCGGACGGGTGCGTGATGGCCGGCCAGACCGCCGTCACCGGGCGAGCCGCACGCCGTTCCACGCCGCTGTCCGAGGCCGCGCGCGTCTACGCCCGCCGCCCCACCCCGTGGATCCTCGCCGGCCTCACGCTGGTGGCCGTCGCCGTCCGGGCCGTGGTCGGCCCCGTCACGCGGGCCGACGCCGTCGTCGCGGTTGTCCCGGTCCTCCTGTTCCCCCTCAACGAATGGGTCATCCACGTCGTCCTCCTGCACTGGCGACCGCGGCGCCTGCTGGGGTTGACGCTCGACCCCCTCGTGTCCCGCAAGCACCGCGAGCACCACGCGGACCCGGCCGACCTCGACCTCGTGTTCATCCCACTGCCGACGCTGGCACTGGCGATCGTCGGGACGGTGGCGGGGTCACTGCTGGTGTTCCGCGGCGGGGCGCTGGCCTGGACCTACCTCGTCGTCGCCGGGCTGTTGGGGTCCGTCTACGAGTGGACGCACTACCTCATCCACACCGACTACCGGCCCCAGGGTGCCCTCTACCGCAAGGTCTGGCGCCACCACCGCCTGCACCACTTCAAGAACGAGCACTACTGGTTCACCGTCACCACGGCCGGCACCGCCGACCGCGTCCTCGGCACGCAACCCGACCCGGCCACCGTGCCGACCTCGCCGACCGCCCGCGCACTGCACGCCGACGCCTGAGGACTCGCCGAGAGGGTCCGACCCGGGACCGAAGGCCTGAATCCAGCGCTGATTCCCGGCGAAACGGTCCCAAACGCTTGACCCAAGAGGGCCACACGCGCTTTGGTGGCGCCTCATCGCCACTCATGAAGCCCACTTGGGGGAGCCAGTCGTGCATGTCCTGACCCGGCGAGGGTTGGCTGCTGCCACCGCAGTCGCACTCGTCCTGCCGTTCAGTCCGACCTCGACCGCCGTGGCCGCGCCACCGCCGTCGTTCACCGTCGACACCCTCGCCGACACGCACGACGACGACCCGGGCGACGACCTGTGTGCGGACGCGGCCGGTGACTGCAGCCTGCGCGCCGCGGTCGAGGAGTACGGCTGGACCGACTCCGACGGGGCGATCACGTTCGACGCCGCCCTGGACGGTGGCACGATCGCCATCGACGCGGCCATGTCCGAGATGGTCATCCGGTCCTCGGTGGCCATCCAGGGCCCACCGTCCGGCATCACCCTCGACGCCACGAACGGCCTCGACGGCTGGAGCGTCGTCGAGTTCGACCTCCAGAAGCCCGACACTGCCGCCATCAGCAACGTGACCATCCTGGGGGACTGGGGCGACGGCGTGCGGGGCATCCGCGCCTTCCTCAACGTCCCGGAGGGGCCCCCGCAGTCCGGCCCGCAGGGCGTGGACCCGGCCGAGCTCCCCGTCGCCAACCTGGTGCTCGACGACGTCACCGTCGTCGGTGGCTCCCAGGAGACGGGCGGCGGCATCGACGTGGAGGGCCTGAACGTTCGCGCGACCGACCTCACGCTGCTGGCCAACGACGCCTTCGCGGGCGGCGGCTACCACCAGAACTTCGGGACCGTCTGGATCGACGGGATCACCGTCAACGGCAACACGGCGGCGTTCGGTGCCGGTGTCCTCATCGAGAACGCGGGCGTGGCCATCGACAACGCGGTGATCGACCAGAACATCGCCATGGTCAACGGCGGCGGCATCCTGCTGGACTCCGTCTGGCCCATCGTCGAGGGCGGCACGGTCGAGCTCTTCATCGACTCGGTGTCCGGCAACGAGGCCGGCGTTCCCCTGCTCGTCGCCGACGCCCCACGGACCGCCGGTCCGGCGCCCGAGGGCATCCTCATCGGCCCCGACTACGGCGGTGACGGCGGTGGCATCGCGGTGTACAACACGTACTCGATCCGCATCCAGCCCGCATCGGGACTGGCCGCGGGCGAGCCCGGCATCGTCGACGGCAACGTCGCGCACGGCAACGGCGACTTCGGCGCCGGGACCGGCTACGGCGGTGGCGTCTACATCGGTGACGAGACCTACACGGTGATGGACGACGTCGAGGTCACCGGGAACACCGGCCACCACGGCGGCGGCATCTACCTCAAGGACTACGACGAACTGCACGGCACCAACCTGCTGATCGCGGACAACACCGCCACCGAGGGTGGCGGGCTGTACAACCGCGCCGGCTCGGTGATCCTCGAGGACTCCGACGTCCTGCGGAACACCGCCAACGGTGACCCGGTGAACCCGGGCGAACTGACGTACCCCGGCAACGGCGGGGGCATCTGGGCGCAGGGCTACGACGCCGACCTCGCACCCCCGGCGAGCCCGTCACCCGTCGAGGCCGAACCCGAGCCCGTGCGGCCGGACTTCTTCGGCCCCGGCGCGATCGTCATGCTCGGCGGCTCCCTGTCGGACAACGTCGCGGATGACGCCAACGACGATCGCGAGGCGAACGGCGGCGGCATCTGGGCCGAGGACGTCTCGACCGTGCAGCTGCACGACGTGACCGTGACCGGGAACACCGCCAAGGACAGCGGCGGCGGCGTCTGGGCCGAGCGCATGCTGTACGGCTTCTACCTCAACCCCCCGGCGTCGGGCGCCCCGACCACCCCCGAGGACGTCGCCTACGGCTACTACTACAGCGGCCTCGTCATCGGCCACACCGACATCTCCGGCAACGTTGCCCTCGGCCAGTCCGAGGTCGAGCCACAGGAGGGCACCGGGTACGGGGGCGGCATCTTCACCCTCGACGCCCCGACCTCGATCTTCCAGTCCTCGATCGTCGGCAACACGGCGGCCACCGAGGGTGGCGGGATCTGGACGGACACCGCCTACACGGGCGAGTACTTCAACCACGTCACCTCGTCAACGATCTCGCAGAACACCGCCGTCGACGGCGGCGGCCTGTGGGTCTCCGGCGTCCAGGCGTGGCTGCTGGACCTGGTCACGGTGGCGAGCAACACCGCGACGACGGCACCGGCGATCTACGTCGGGGCCATCGAGGAGAACGACGAGCCGTACGTGTTCCTGCGCGGCACCGTCGTGGCCGACCACGCCGCCCCGGCGTGCGACGTGACCAACACCGGCGAGCTGGGGGAGTACGCCGACGGCGAGTCCGCCAACGTCTTCCAGGACGAGGGCGGCGGCACGTCCAGCTGCGACGGCCCCGGCAGCGCGTGGATCAACGACGGCGAGACCTACGGCCCGAACCAGATCGTGGACGACGCCGGCTTGCGCGCCGAGCTGTCCACCGACGGCACGGTGCAGTTCCACCTCGTCGAGGACGGCTCGCCGCTGATCGACGCGGTCGAGCTGACCGAAGGCAGCGGGGACCCGTCGGCACCGCCGCGCGACCCGTCCGCAGCACCCTCCATGGAGGGCGGCGACACGTGCTTCGGCCGCTACGCCAAGCCCGGGTTCGACACCGACGAGCGCCTGCTCCCGCGTGGCGTCGACGGTGACGGCGACGGTGACGCCCTGTGTGACGCGGGTGCGATCGAGTTCCGTGGTCTGGTGAACCTGACCGCGACCACGGATGGCGCCGAGCCGGACACGGACGGGTCGTTCACGATCGCGCGGTCGGGTCCCACCGACCTGCCGGTCGAGGTGGACCTGGACGTCACCGGTGGCTCGGCGACCTCGGGTGCGGACCACGCCCCGATCGCGACCACGGTCACGATCCCTGCGGGGTCGACCCAGGTGGTCGTGCCGGTCGCGGTGCTCGACGACGCGATCGTGGAACCGACCGAGACGGTCGAGATCACGATCACGGGTGCGGACACGGTCGACCTGGGCACGATGCTGGACGGCACGGTCGACATCGCCGACGACGAGGACCCGGACGTCCCACCGGACACGAAGGTCATCGCGGGTGACGACCGCATCGACACCGCACTCGAGGTCGCGGCGGAGCACTTCGGTCCCGGATCGGCGCCGGTCGTGCTGCTGGCGCGCTCGGACGAGTACGCGGACGCGCTCGCGACCTCGTCGCTGGCCGGCGCGCTCAACGCCCCGATCCTGCTGACCCGTCCGCACGACCTGCCCGACAACGTCGCGGCGTTCATCGACGAGCTGGGCTCGACCCGGATCATCATGATGGGCGGCGAGAACGCGGTCGGCACTGAGGTCGCTGCCGAACTGGTCGCGATGGGCCTGTCCCCGGAACGCATCGGGGGCGAGGACCGCTACGAGACCGCGACGCGGATCTTCGCCGAGGTCGTGTCCATCCTCACCGCGGCCGGTGACATGCCGGCCGAGGGGCTGGACGTGTTCGTGACCGAGGGCAACGACTCCGACCCGCTGCGAGGCTGGCCCGACGCGATGTCGACCGCCTCGATCGCGGCGGCCGGACCGATGCCGATCCTGCTGGTCACCACCGACACCCTCCCGGCCGTGACCGCCACGGTCCTGGAGTCCGACGAGGTCGACGAGATCCACCTCATCGGCGGCCAGGCCGCGATCTCGACCCCGGTCGAGGCCGCGATCAAGACGCTGTCGGACCAGGTCGACCGCCTCGCGGGCGATGACCGCTACGAGACCGCCGCACTGGTCGCGACCACCCTGGCCGCGTCCGTCGGGCTCACCACCGACACGATCTGGCTCGCAACCGGCCTCGGCTTCGCCGACGGCCTGGTCGCCGGGCCGGCGGCCGCACGCGATGGTGGGCTGCTCATGCTCGTCCACGGCAACGACATCGAGGCCTCGGCCACGGTGCACGCGTTCCTGGACGCCGCCAACCCCACGAAGGTCTACTTCGTGGGCGGGGAGAACGCGATCTCGGCAGCGGTCCGAGACGCCGTCATCGCCGCCATGAGCTGACACACCAGCACCATCACCAGCACCGACCGGAGGGGCGGCCACACGGCCGCCCCTCCGGCATGTCCGGGCAGCGCGACGGTGGCGGCCGTCAGTTCGGGGAGGGGTCGTCCGGGTAGGTGGCGAGCAGGCGCAGGTTGTCCTGCTGGCGGCGGAACACGTCCCGCCACAGGTTGTCCGGGTCCACCGTGGCCGCGTCCCAGACCTCCGCGCCCAACGTGAACCACGAGCCCTCGGCGATCTCGGCCTCCAACTGGCGGGGTGCCCAGCCGCTGTACCCGGCGAACAGGCGCACCGCGAGCAACTCGGCGAGGTCGTCCGGATCACGTCGGAGGTCGACCACGCCGACCCCGTCGATCAACGGCTGGATGCCGTCCGGGGGCGTGTCCCCAGGCGTGTACCACCCGAGGGCGAAGACGATGTGGGCCTCGACCGGGCCGCCCATGAACACCTCGCTGGGCGGGGCCGCCAGCGGCTCCCACAGCGACAGTTCGTCGTCGAGGGGCAGGCCGGAGGGGCGGTTCAGGACCAGCCCCATCGCCCCGTCGTCATCGTCGTGCTGCAACAGCAGGATGACGGTGCGGTCGAAGTTCGGGTCCTCGAGGCGGGGCGTCGCGACCAGCAGGTGCCCGGCGAAGGACGTCGTCTCGACCACCGGGGTCCCTCCGTGTTGCGATGCCACAGAACCTAGGCGGACGCCTCGGCCGCCGCAGCAACCTTCGGCATCAGCCGGTGAGCACCGCCGCCCACAGCGGGAGGGTGACCATGGCGGACAGCACCCCGGCCCCCACCAGGGCGGTGGCGATGTCCTCGTCCAACCCGGCCGACGTCGCCACGATGCCGGCGGTGACCATCGGCGGCATCGCCGCTTCGAGGACCGACGTGTCCCAGGCCAGACCCGACCCGTCGAAGAGGATGGCTGCCCCCAACGCTGCGGCTGGCGCCACGGCCAGTCGCAGGATGAGTCCGACGCCCACGGGTTCGATCGTCGCCCACGACGTGGGCAGGCGCAGGCGCATCCCGATGGCGAGCATGGTCAGCGGGGTCAGCATGTCGCCGTAGGTGCCCGCCACGTCGAACAGGATCCGGTCCACATCGACGGGCAGGGCGACCTGACGGAGGACGAGCGCGACGAGCAGCGCGACGAAGGGCGGGAACGTCAGGATCCGTCGCAGCGTCGCCCCGGCCGTCGGCGACGACCCCGCCCCGTAACGCGCGGCGACGAAGGACCCCCACGTCGCGAGGGCGAGGAAGGTCCCCAGCTGGTCGTAGATGACGGCGTACGGCAGGTGCTCCGCACCGAGGAGCGCCTCGATGGCCGGGAAGCCGAGGAAGCTCGTGTTGCCCAGCGGGACGACCAGCAGCAGGGTGCCGATGGTCCGACGGCTCCACCCCCGGGCGCGACCCAGCCCCAGCACGACGAGGGCCAGCAGCACCAGCGTCCCCCACGCCACGCCGATCGGGACGACGGCGCTGGCGTCGAGGTCGAGGTCGACGACCCGAGTCAGGATCAGCCCCGGCAGCGCGAGCCAGATCACCAGCCAGTCGAGGGCGGCTGGCGTGCGATCGGGCAGGGCTGGCACGCGCGCCGCGAGGACGCCGAGTCCGAGCAGTACGAGGACGGTGGTCATGCGCGCAGGTGAGCACACGAGCCGCGACGGAACCGAACTGCGCGCCGCGCGACCTCCAGCCGCGCGTCCCTCAGCCCTTCACGGCCGCCAGCGCCGCGTCCAGGTCGGTCGCGTGTGCGGCCCACAGCCTGGCGTAGTGACCAGCCGTCGCGAGCAGTTCGTCGTGCGTGCCCTGCTCGACGAGCCGACCGCGATCCATCACCGCGATCAGGTCGGCGTCGCGCACCGTCGACAGCCGATGGGCGACGACCACGGTCGTGCGTCCCTCGGCGAGGCGGTCGAACGTGGCCTGCAGACGCGCCTCGGTGTGGACGTCGAGGTTCGAGGTCGCCTCGTCGAGGACGAGGATCGGGGCGTCGCGCAGCAACGCCCGGGCGATGGCCAGGCGCTGGCGCTGTCCGCCCGACAGCCGCTCGCCCATCTCGCCCACGACGGTGTCGTACCCGTCCGGCATGGCGGCGATCGTGTCGTGGAGTTCGGCGAAGCGAGCGGCCTCCTCGAGTTGGTCCGGCGTGGCCTCCGGCCGGGCGACGCGCAGGTTCGCGGCGATCGTGTCGTTGAACAGGTACGCCCGCTGGTCCACGACCGCGATCGACTCCCGCAGGTCACAACGGTGGAGCTCCCGGACGTCGAGCCCACCGACCTCCACGGCCCCGCCGTCGACGTCGTGCACCCGCAGGAGCAGCGACACCAGCGTGGACTTGCCGCTGCCCGAGTGGCCGACGATCGCCACCCGCTGGCCCGGGGCGACCTCGAGGTCGACGCCGTCCACGGCCGGCCCGGCCCGTTCCCCGCGTGCCCCGGGGTAGGTGAAGGACACGTCCCGGAACCGCACGGACGGCTCCCGCCCGTCGATGGGCGTGGGGTCGGCCGGGTCCGTCACGGCGGGCGGGGCGTCGGTGATCTCGAACAGGCGGCGAGCGCCCGCGAAGGCCTGCTCCAGGTCGGCGATGAACTCCTCGACGCCCAGCACCGGACCGAAGGCCAGCAGCGACACGGCCATGACGACGGTGAGGTCCCCCCACGTCAGGCCTCCGGACTGGACCTGGGCGGCGCCGACGAGGAAGACGACGACCAGGCCGGCTCCGAGGAACAGTTCGTTCAGCCCGCGCCGGAGCGCCATCAGTCGGCTCGTGGTGGCGTTCGCCCGGTCGGCGCGTGCGGACAACTCCCCGAGCTCGGCGACGCGCTGCTCCTCGTGGCCGAAGGCGAGCACCTCACGGATGCCCTGGATCCCGTCGGTCAGGTGCTGGCTGAGTTCACCGCGCGCCATGCGGAGGTCGGTGGCGGCCGCGCTGGCAGCCCGGTTCGACCACAGCGGCACCACCGCCCCGACGAGCACCAGGAACGGCGCCAGCACGGCGGCCACGACCGCCGACTGCCACACGGCGAGGTAGCCGAGGGCGAGCAGTGGGACGAGGGTGGCCGCGGTCGCCGGGGCGATCGTGTGCGCGTAGAACACCTCGACGCGGTCGATGTCCTTCATCACGCGGGCGAGGAGGTCTCCGGTGTGGCGCCCCGACAGGCCCGCGGGCGCCTGCGGCTCGACCCGGGCGTAGAAGTCGTTGCGCAGCATGGCCAGCAGGCGGAAGGCGACGTAGTGCCCGCTGAACTGTTCGAGGTAGCGGAGCAACGCCTTGGCGAGGGCAACGGCGACCATCCAGCCGAGGACCCCGCCGACCGCGACGTCACCGCCCGCGACGACGTGTCCGACGCCCCAGGCGCCGATGCCGAACAGGGCGATCCCCAACGACATCTGCAGCACGCGGAAGGTGATCGACAGGCCGAGCGCCCACCACAGGGGACGCCCGAAGGCGAGGAGGCGGCGGGAGATGTCGCGCCGCGAGGTCGGATCGACGTCATCTCCGGTCACGCCGACACCTCCGTGCCCGCCGCGCGTGCCAGGGCCGCGGCGTACAGCCCGCCCGCGTCGGCCAGGTCGGCCGGTGGGCCCTGTTCGGCGACGACGCCGTCGGCCAGCACGACGATCTGGTCGGCGTCGGCGACGGTCGTCAGGCGGTGGGCGATGACGAGGACGGTGCGTCCCGTGGTGAGGCGGTCGAGCGCCGACAGGATCGCGGCCTCGGACTCGACGTCGACGTTCGAGGTCGGCTCGTCGAGCACGACGATCGGGGCGTCGCGCAGGACGGCGCGGGCGATCGCGATCCGCTGGGCCTCACCGCCCGACACGGACAGGCCGCGCTCCCCGATCGGGGTGTCGAGGCCGTCGGGCAGGGCCGCGACGAACGCGTCGAGGTTGGCGGTCGTCAGGGCGTCCAGCAGGGTCGCATCGTCGGCGTCCGGGGCGGCGACCTGCAGGTTGGCGCGCAGCGTCCCGGTGAACAGGTACGTGGTCTGGGCCACGACGGTGATCATGGACCGTGCCCACGCGGCCGGGACCGACGCCAGGTCGTGGCCGCCGATCTCGATGCGTCCCGCGGTCGGTGCCATCTGGCGTTGCAGCAGGTTGGCCACCGTGGTCTTGCCGGCGCCCGACGGCCCGATCAGCGCCACGCGACTGCCGGCCGGGATGTCGAAGGTCAGGCCGCGCAGCACCTCCGGGTCGTCGCCGTAGGCGAGGCGGACGTCGCGGAAGACGACGCTCGGCTCGGCGTCGTCCGGGGCGGTGGCGTCGGCGGGGTCGACGATCGTGGGCACCTCGTCGAGCACGGCCCGGACCTCCTTGGCCGCGGCCTGCCCACTCATGCCGACGTAGAAGAACTGGCCGACCTTGTCGAGCGGCTCGATGAGTTGCAGGCCGAGCAGCACCAGGGCGACCGCCTCGCCCGGGGTGATGGCCCCCGACCGCAGCCGCACCATCGCCAGCGCCGCGGCGGCCGTGATCATCCCGAGTGAGAACATCGCGTCGACGACGAACAGGACGATCTGGTTGCCCAGCAGCAGGCGCATGATCGCCGTGCGCAGGCGCTCGGTCGCCGCCGCGATGACCTCGCCGTGGGCCACACCGCGGTTGAACAGCACCAGCGTCGGCAGTCCCTGGAGGGCGTCGAGGAAGCGCGCGGACAGGCCCGACGCGGTGTCGCGGTACTGGTCGCTGACCGCCTGGAAGCGGGACTGGAACGCGCGCACCATCACCGGGATGACCGGGATCGCGAGGAAGAGCCACAGCGCGGACCACACGTCGATGGCGACCGCGATGACGACGATCACGAGCACCGGGACGGTCATCGAGGCGATGATCGGTCCGACGAACGTCGCCTGGTAGACCGCCATCAACTCGACGGCCTCGGTGGCCGCCGACACGAGCCTCCCGGTCGCCTCCCGCGAGCGCAGGGGTGCGCCCAGGGCGAGGAGGTGGCGGTAGACCCGCTCGCGTGCCCACGCCTCGAGGCGCCCCGCCGCCCCGAACGCGATCAACGGGACGACGCCCGCCACGGCGGCCCGGACCACGACGGTGACGATCAGGCCGATCACGACACCGCGTGCGATCCCGCCGCTGTCGAGCAGGTCGTCCATCCCTGCCCCGACGAGCACCAGCAGGACGCTCGTGGCCAGGGCGAACAGCCACGTCCCGATCACCGAGGACGCGACCTCACGGCGGATCGGGGCGAGGAACGACTCGCGGGAGGGTGCGGCAGGCGTGGCTGGCACGGGGCGGGACTCCTGGTTCGGTGCGCGCGGATTGGAACGACGTTCCTTCCAGCGTGACAACCGTAGGGCTTCGAGTAGGGTTGAAGGTCAAGTCCCCGTCCAACGGCACCCCGGAGGAGCCCCGTGCCAACCGAGCTGAGCATCGGCGAACTGGCGCGCCGGGCCGGCGTGCGGACCTCGACCCTGCGCTACTACGAGAAGCAGGACCTGCTCGCGCCGTCGGCCCGGACCCACGCCGGCTACCGCGTCTACGGGCCGGAGGCCGAGGAGACGCTGCGCTTCATCCAGCGAGCCCAGCGCATCGGCTTCTCGCTCGACGACATCCGCTCGCTGCTCGACACGACCGCCCCGACCTCGGACGCGACCGTCCTGGCCGCCGCCGAGGAACGCTTCGTCGCCCTGGAGCGCCGCCTGACCGAGCTGCTCGTGACGCGACACGAACTCGAACGGTTCCTGCTCGACCTGTCGGGTCGCCTGCGCGACCCCAACGCGGCCGCAGCCGCCGACGCCCCCAACCACGACGTGTACGAGCGCCTGATCACGCGCGTCTGCGGTCACGACGAGGGTTCCCCCGGTGGCGCCGACGACGCGGACGTCGCCGGGCTCACCCTCGACTGGCTGCTCGAACGCACCGGCTGCCGGCTGGCGGACATCGACGTCGTGGACGTCGTGGAGGCGCTCCAGGGGGTCCACGTCCACGTGTGGCAGCAGGGTGACGGCTACTCGATCTTCGTCCGCAGCCGGGACCCGGAGGTCGAACGCGCCCTGCGTGAGCTCGCCCGCGTCGAGGCGGTCTGCCACGCGCATCCACGCCCCACCCTCAGCGAGGAGTCCGACGGGTTCCTGTTCGTCGCCAGCGGCGACGACGCGTTCCTGTTCGTGCAGTTCTTCCTCAGCCTCGAGGAGCGCTGAGGCGTCCCCGGCCACCTGCCGGCTTGACCTTGAAGTCAGGTTGAGGCCCTACCGTCGGCCGCGACCGACCACGAGGGCGACCTCCCGCATGCACGTCCACGCACACGGCCACACCCACGAGCACGCCCACGGCGTGGACGTCGACGCCCCGGCCGACCAACGAGAGCGCCAACGCCGCGTCCTCTGGTGGGCCCTGGTCGTCAACGGGATCCTGCTCGTCGCCGAGGTCATCGGCGGCCTCGTGTCGGGGTCGCTGGCCCTGCTCGCCGACGCCTCGCACATGGTCTCGGACGTCGCCGGGCTCGCGATCGCCCTGGTCGCCCACCACCTCGTGACGCGACCGAGTTCGTCGCGGCACACGTTCGGAATGCGACGGGCGGAGGCGATGGGGGCGCTGGCCAACGCCCTGTTGCTGCTCGGCGCGACGGCCTGGATTGTCGTCGAGGCCGTGGGGCGCCTGGCCGACCCGCATCCCGTGCAGGGCGGGTTGGCGCTCTGGGTCGCCTCGCTCGGCCTGCTCGTCAACGTCGTCAGTGCGGTGGCACTGGCTCGCGTGCGCGGCGACGACCTCAACGTCGACGGCGCCTACGCCCACATGATGGCCGACACCCTCGGCTCGGTCGGAGCGGTCGGGTCGGCCGTTGCCGTCCTGCTGTGGAGCGCGTTCTGGGTGGACACCCTCGCGTCGGTGGTCATCGCCGTGCTCGTGCTCGTGTCCGGGTGGCGCCTGCTGTCGGCGACGACGCGAGTCCTGATGGAGGCCGCGCCCCGCCACCTCGACGCCGACGAGGTCGCGGCCGCGGTCGCGG
>JBFJMP010000033.1:0-11888 GCA_041633895.1 Nitriliruptoraceae bacterium | reverse complement strand
CCTCAGCGACGGCCTCGGGCTCGGCTGCAGCCTCGGGCGCGGCCTCCTCGGCGGCAGCCTCCGGCTCGGCCGGGGTCACGGCCTCCTCGGGAAGCTGTGCCTCGGCGAGGGCGATCTCCTCGGGCGACGGAGTGGAGCTGGACACCAGGCCCGCCGCCGCGAACGCACCGGCGAGGGTGCTGCCACCGTCGGAGGACGAGTCGTCGCCGGACGAGTAGGCGTGCTCGACGCCGCGGACGTCCTCGTTGTAGTCGTCGTAGCCACCGGTGCCACCGCCGGCGCCGCCGTCAGGCAGGGCCTGCTTGAGCGACAGGGACACGCGACGACGAACGGTGTCGACGTCGATGACCTTGACCTCGACCTTGTCGCCGACGTTGACGACGGCCTCGGGGACCTCGACGTGACGGTCGGCGAGCTCGGAGATGTGGACCAGGCCCTCGATGCCGTCCTCGACCTTGACGAAGGCACCGAACGGGACGAGCTTCGTGACCTCGCCCTCGACGACCTCACCGACGCCGACCTCGCGGGCGAACTTCTGCCACGGGTCCTCCTGCGTCGCCTTGAGGGACAGCGAGACGCGCTCGCGGTCCATGTCGACGTCCAGGACCTCGACCTCGACCTCGTCGCCGACCTCGACGACCTCGGACGGGTGGTCGATGTGCTGCCACGACAGCTCGGACACGTGGACGAGGCCGTCCACGCCACCGAGGTCGACGAACGCACCGAAGTTCACGATCGAGCTGACGACGCCCTTGCGGATCTCGCCCTTCTGCAGCGAGTGCAGGAACTCGGTCCGGAACTCGGACTGCGTCTCCTCGAGGAACTTGCGGCGGGACAGGACCACGTTGTTGCGGTTCTTGTCGAGCTCGATGATCTTGCACTCGAGCTGCGTGCCGACGTAGGGGTCGAGGTCACGGACGCGACGCATCTCGACGAGCGAGGCGGGCAGGAAGCCACGCAGCCCGATGTCGAGGATGAGACCACCCTTGACGACCTCGATGACCGTGCCGATGACGGTGCCGTCGTCGGTGTAGATCTTCTCGATGGTGCCCCAGGCGCGCTCGTACTGGGCGCGCTTCTTGGAGAGGACCAGGCGACCCTGGTCGTCCTCCTTGTTCATGACGAGGGCTTCGACGACGTCGCCGACCTGGACGACCTCGTTGGGGTCGACGTCCATCTTGATGGACAGTTCCCGGATCGGGATGACGCCCTCGGACTTCCAACCGATGTCCAGCAGGACCTCGTCGGGGTCGATCTTGACGACGACACCCTCGATGACGGAGCCGTCGGCCATCGACTTGATGGTGCCCTCGAGGGCGGCCTCGAACTCCTCGTCGGTCATGTCGAACTCGACGATGGCGTCACCGGTCGAGGTCATGGAGCCACCCGGGTTGTCCATCACGACGATGGGTTCGGGGGCCGTGGGCACCTCGGGCGCGGCCGGCGTGGCGGCGGGGGCCTCGGGTGCAGCAGGGGCGGCGCCGGTGTCGGCGACGGTCTCTGGGCCTGCGTCTTGCGGGGAAGCGGTCGGCTGGTCGGTCATGGAGATGGTCTCGAATGGTGTTGGATGGGTCTCCACGTCGCGGGTCTCTCCCGGACGGGGCGCGCACACCGGTCGCGACACGGTCCTCGATGAAGACGGACCCAGACCAGGCGGAAGTGGAACTGCCACATGGGCATGCGAAGGTCGCGCAAGTGCGAGCGCCCGCACAGTCTGCCACCGCACCGGAGCCTGCGCAACGTGCGCGGGGGCTCTGCGCACGTCGGGATGGCGACGACACCTAGCCTCACGGGTCGACGCGGCAGGAGCGATGCATTGGCGGAGATCCCGACCGACGGCGTGCGCCGTGGTCCCGACGGCGTCCTGCGGTGCTGGTGGCCGGGTGACGATCCGGGCTATGTGGACTACCACGACACCGAGTGGGGCGTGCCGGTCCACGACGACCGGCGGCTGTTCGAGAAGGTCTGCCTCGAGGGCTTCCAGTCCGGGCTGTCCTGGTTGACCATCCTCCGCAAGCGGGACGCCTTCCGGGAGGTGTTCGCCGGGTTCGACCCCGAGGTCGTGGCGCGGTTCGGGGCCGCCGACGTCGAGCGCCTCCTGACCGACGAACGGATCATCCGCCACCGCGGCAAGATCGAGGCGACGATCAACAACGCCCAACGCGCCTGCGAACTGATCGAGGCCACGGGCTCGCTGGCCGATCACGTCTGGTCGTTCGCCCCACAGGTCCCGCGGCCACGGCCGCAGTCGCTCGCGGAGGTCCCGGCCACGACGGCCGAGTCGACCGCCCTGGCGAAGGACCTGAAACGCCGAGGGTGGCGCTTCGTGGGGCCGACGACCGCCTACGCCTTCATACAGTCGATGGGGCTCGTGGACGACCACATGGCGCGATGCGAGGTCGACGGACGCAGATGAGTGCCGATCACGTGCTGGTCGTGGTGTGGACGGACATGTCGGCAGCCAGCATCCGGTCCGGCTCCACCGCGTAGTACGGGGCGTCGTGCATCCACTCGTCCCAGGTGTCGCCGTACTTCGCACGCGCGACCTCGCCGAAGCCGGCATCGGCACCAGCAAGATCCATACGTCGCGCCGTGCCGTGCACGGTGACCGTCACGGCCTCCCCCTCGACGTACGACACCGACACCGCCGGGCGCTGTTCGAGGTGGCGTGCGCGGAGGGCTTCGGGACTGGTTCCGAAACAGATCCGTCCCCGGTACAGGAACGCGTCCACCGGCCCGGTGAAGGGACGCCCGTCGGCGGAGACGGTGGCCACGACCATGACCAGCATGCCGGAGAGGCGGTCCGCGACCTCGGCGGCGGACAGGCGTGCCTCGTCCGTGTGGATCTCGAGCAGGTGCCCTCCCGCAGCGGCGTACGTCCGATCGAGGACGTCCTGCATCGCGGCGAGGTCGGCGGGGGTCTCATGCATGGGGGTTCCTCACAGGAGTCGGCGGAGCCCCGCCACCACCAGGCGGTCGGCGACGGTGGGCGGGAGGCGTTCGAGGGCCGACCGCATGCGGTCGGGGCGCACGGAGTAGGCGATCCGGGGTCGCTCGTCGGTCAGGGCCTGTGCGACGACGGCGGCCAACAGTGCCGGGTCGTGGGCCTTGCGGTTCTCGCGTGCTGCGAGGCGTCCCATGCGACCGAGGAGGCGCCCGAAGCGGTCGGAGTCGGCCGCAGCCCGCGCGAAGGCGCGGTCGATCCCGCCGGTCATCGCCGTCCGGAACGGTCCGGGCTGCAACTTCACGACGGTCACACCGAGCAGGGCCGCCTCACGACGGAGCGCATCGGAGTAGGCCTCGATCGCATGCTTGCTGATCGCGTACGGCCCGTTGAAGGGCGCGGCCGTCTGCCACCCGGTCTCGGACGAGATGTTCACGATGCGTCCGCCGCGGGCCCGGACGAGGTCGAAGGCGGCCTGGTTGACGCGCACGGTCCCCATGAGGTTGACGTCCAGGATGCGGGCGAGGTCGGACTCGGCGACCTCGATCATCGATCCGACGACGAGGATTCCGGCGAAGTTCACGACGCCGTCGAGCCCATCGGTGTGGCGCCGGACCTCACGCAGCGCGCTGGCGACTGCCGTCGAATCCGTGACGTCGAGTTCGATCGGGACGATGTTCGTCGCAGCGAGCTCGTCGAGGGCCGGTGACGGCAGGTCGGCCGCGAACACCTGCCAGCCCGCGTGGGCGAGGTGCTGGACCGTGACACGTCCCAGTCCGCCCGCGGCGCCCGTCACCAAGACGCGTCTGTCCATGGCCGTTCCGTGTCTGTGCTGGGTCTGTGCTGGGTCTGTGGCGAGGTGCCCGCCCCGCATCGGAGACGCTAACCGGCGGGTGTGACACATGGCGCCGATACCACGACCGGTACCGTGCAGGCTCCACCTGCCGCAACCACGAGGCGAGACGACGTGCGCCTGCGACGCTCCTCCGGCCCCAAGCCGATGCACCCCGAACTGACGAAGGTCGACGACAGCCACCCGAAGGACGGGCTGTTCGCGCAGCCGTTGGTGATCTCGTCGTTGAAGGGCCGTGCCGAGGAGTTCGAGGGCGGTCAGCGTGCCGTCTTCACGGCGGTCCTCAAGGACGCCGAGGGACGCCGATGCCCGGACATCGCGATGGAGGCAGCCATCACGGGGCCCGAGCGCACCGCGACCGGCGAGGCCGTCACCGACATGATGGGGACCATCCGGTTCCGCATGGCCGGGCCACCCGGGACCTACCGGCTGGCGATCACCGACGTGGCTGGTGGGGCGCTGACCCACGACCCCGACGCTGGAGCTGTGGCCGCCGAGGTCACCCTCGAGGCCTGACGCCGCACCGACGGGGTCACCGTCGCGGCGGACCGGCGATGAACTCCATGAGGGCGCCGGCGAGGAACGCGACGACCACCACGGGACCGAGCACCGCCCAGCCACTGAGCTCCAGGGGCGTCAGGTCCCGGAGGACGTCCTCCAGCAGCACCAGCGGCGTGCGCCCCGCGGCGGAGCCGACCTCGCGCAGGACCAACTCAGCCACGGCCACCACGATGCCGGCGACGAGTGCGAACGTCACGGCGAGGTTGGTCGACGATCCGGTCCCCCGCCCAGACACCATCTACCGTGCCCTTCGCTCCCGATGGTCAGTGCTTCTGGGCATCGAACCACGTTGCGCCGGTCGCCGTGTCCACATCGAGGGGAACGGCCAGTTCGGTCACCTGCGACATCTGTTCGACGACCAGGTCACGAGCCGCGTCGAGTTCGTCGTCCGGGCACTCGAGGATGATCTCGTCGTGGACCTGCAGGAGCATCTGGCTGCGCAGCCCTGACGCGTCCAGGGCCTCCTGCACACGGATCATGGCCAGCTTGATGATGTCCGCGGCCGTGCCCTGGATCGGTGCGTTCAGCGCCATTCGTTGGGCCATCTGCTGGCGGTTCCGGTTGCTGGACAGCAGGTCCGGCAGGTACCGCCGGCGGCCGAACATCGTCGTCGTGAAGCCGGTCTTCGTGGCGTCGACGACCGCCTGCTGCAGGAACTCGTCGACCAACGGGAAGCGCTCGAAGTAGGCGTCCACGATCTCGCTGGCCTCGTCCGGCGGGATCCCCAACTGCTGTCCGAGGCCGAACGGGGTCAGCCCGTAGGCAAGGCCGTAGTTCACGGCCTTGGCGCGGTCGCGCAGGCCCCCGTCGACGGCGGTGATCGGCATGTCGAACACCTTGGCCGCCGTCGTCGCGTGGATGTCCTCACCCGACGCGAAGGCGTCCAGCAGGCCCTCGTCACGGCACAGGTGGGCCATGACGCGCAGTTCGATCTGGGAGTAGTCGGCGACCAGCAGGTGGTCGAAGCCCTCGCCCGGCACGAACGCCTTGCGGATCTCGCGGCCTTCCTCGCGACGAACCGGGATGTTCTGGAGGTTGGGGTTGCTCGACGACAGGCGCCCGGTGGCAGCGACCGTCTGCGAGAGGGTCGTGTGGATGCGTCCGGTGTCCTCGTCCACCAGCGGCGGGAGCGCATCGACGTAGGTCGACAGCAGCTTGGTCATCTCGCGCCACTCGAGGATGGCCGGGACGATCGGGTGGGCGTCGAGGATGTTCGCCAACTGGGTGGCGTCGGTCGACCAGCCCGTCTTGATCTTGCGGGTCTTGGGCAGCCCGAGTTCGTTGAAGAGCACGTCCTGGAGCTGCGGCCCTGAACCGACCTTGAACGGGTGCCCGGCGTGGTCGTGGATCTCGAGTTCCAGCGCCCGCGCGCGTCCGGCGAGGCGGTCGCGCAGCTCGTCGAGGACATGCAGGTCGAGGGCGAGGCCCGCGTGCTCCATGCGTGCGAGGATCGGGGCCAGCGGCAGTTCGATGGTGTCGAGGAGGCCGCGCTGCCCCCGGTCGTCCAACTCACTCGCGAAGTGGACCCCGAGTTCGCGAGCCGCCTCGGCCCGCAGTGCCCGCTCCTCCCAGGTGTCGTCGTCCATGCCCAACGCCAGTTGGCCGTCGTCGGAGCCGCTGGTCGACGACTCGATGGAACGCTGCAGGTGCTGCAGGGCGATCCGGTCTAGGTCGAACGACCGCTGCTCCGGGCTGAGCAGGTAGGCCGCGAGTTCGGTGTCGATCGTGACCCCGGCCAGGTCCCACCCGTAGGCACGACACACGTGCGTCAGCGTCTTGGCGTCGTGCGTCACGATCGCCACCGCCGGGTCGCCGAGCACCCGACCCAGCGCCGCCAGGTCCGCATCGTCGAGGGCGTCGGCGCGCAGTGAGGCCGGATCACGCCCCTCGGCCGCGACGGCAACCGCGTCGAGGCGCAGGTGCGGAACACGGTCGCTCACGTCCACGACGACCGCCAGCGGCCCGTCCAGACCGTCGAGCCACGCCGCGAGGCCGCCGGCCTCCAGCCGCTCCGGGGTGCGTTCGAACGCCGACGCCTGCTCCTCCTCGACCTCGCCCAGCACGTCGGTGACGAAGCGGTCGTAGAGCGCCCGGAACTCGAGCGTGCCGAAGACGGTCCGGATCTCGGCCGTGTCCCAGTCCGTGACGCGCAGGTCGGCGAGATCCGCGTCGAGTTCGACCTCACGTCGCAGCGTCATGATCTGGAGGTTCGTCCGCACCTGGTGTTCGTGCTCGGCGAGCATCGCCGGGACCTTCTTGCCCGACACCTGGTCGAGGTTCCCGAACAGCTCGTCCAGCGACCCGAACTGCTGGATCAGCTTCGCGGCGGTCTTCTCCCCGACGCCCGGCACGCCCGGGAGGTTGTCGGAGTTGTCACCGCGCAGGGCCGCGTACGACACGTACGACGCGGGTGTGACGCCGTACTTCTCCTCGATCGCTGCGGGCGTCATCTCGGCCATCTCCGAGATCCCCCGGACCGTGTAGAGGATGGTCACGTGGTCCGACGCCAACTGGAGCGAGTCCCGGTCCCCCGTCACGATGTAGGCGTGGAACCCCTCCTCGACGGCGCGCATGGCGAGGGTCGCCAGGACGTCGTCGGCCTCGATGCCCGCGACCTCCAGAACCGGGATCCGCAGGGCCTCGAGGACCTGCTTGACCAGGTCGACCTGCGGGCGGAACTCGTCCGGGGGCGAGGCCCGGTTGGCCTTGTACTCGGGGTAGGCGGTCGTCCGTTCGATGTCGCGGCCCTTGTCGAACGCGACCGTGATCGCGTCGGGACGGCGATCCGCCAGGAGCTTGATCAGCATCGACGTGAAGCCGTACACGGCGTTGGTCAGGACCCCGTTCTGGGTCCGCAACGTGTCCGGCAACGCATAGAACGCGCGGTACGCCAACGAGTGGCCGTCGAGCAGGAGAATGGTCGGGCGTTGGTCGGCCACGGGTGCCCTCAAGGTCGCGTCGTCCGGAGACTACTCGCGGTCCCCGCTTGCGATTCGAGGCATTGTCGGTGAACCTCCTGCCACCCTTCCTTCAGGACCCTGATGAGCACGTCCGCACACGTCATCGACGTCGACGCCGCCACCTTCGAGGCCGACGTCATCGCCCGCTCGCACGAGGTGCCGGTCGTCGTGGACTTCTGGGCCGAGTGGTGTGGACCGTGCCGGACGTTGGGGCCGATCCTCGAAGCGGCCGTGGACGCCATGGGCGGTGACGTGGTCCTCGCCAAGGTCGACACGGACGCCAACCCGCAACTGTCGCAGGCATTCCGCGTTCAGGGCATCCCAGCCGTGAAGGCGTTTCGCGACGGCGCGGTGGTCGCCGAGTTCACGGGTGCCCAGCCGCCGGCCGCCGTCGAGGCCTTCCTGCAGGGCATCGTCCCGAGCCAGGCCGACCTGCTGGTGTCCCGGGCTCGCGGCCTCCAGACGAGCGATCCAGCGGGTGCCGTCGTGGCATGCGAGGAGGCCCTGGCGCTCGACGAGGGCCACGCGCCGGCAGCGCTCCTGCTGGCCGAACTCGTCGTCGCCGAGGACCCGCAGCGCGCGCTCGAACTCGTGCAACCACTGCGACCGCTGCCAGCAGCCGAGGTCGTGGCGACGCGGGCGGCGTTGGCCCAGTCCGGCGGCGACGTGGACGCCCTCGCGGAGCGTGTCGAGCAGGATCCTGCCGACGCCGCGGCGAGGATCGACCTCGCCCGCCTGCTCGCGGCCGAGGGTGACCACGCACGGGCGCTCGACCTGCTCCTCGCCGCAGTCGAGGTCGGGGACGAGCACCGCGATCCTGCACGTGACCAGCTCGTCAGCCTGTTCGCCGTGCTCGGCGACGACAGCGACCTCGTCCGGGCCGCCCGCCCGCGGCTCGCCCGCGCCCTCTTCTGACACCGCCCGCCACACCCGGAGCACGCCATGTCGCGACTCGAACCCGTCCCGGTCAGCCTGACGGCAGCCGAGACCATCCAGATCATGACGCAGTTGCACGCGAACGGCATCGGGAACGTGCACGGCGGCGTGATCATGCGTGAGGTCGACAACGCCGCTGGCCTGGCCGCGTCACGGCTCACCGGACGCGTGTGCGTGACCGCTGCGATCGACGAGCTGTCGTTCCTCGGTCCCGTGCACGTCGGCGAACTCCTCGTCGTCAAGGCCACCGTCAACGCGGTGGGCAGGACGTCGATGGAGGTGGGCGTGCGGGTCGAGGCGGAGGGCTGGAACACGCCGGAACGGCGCCACACGACCACGGCCTACCTGACCTTCGTCGCTCTCGACGACGACGGGGACCCGGTCGAGGTCCCACAACTGGTCTGCGAGACCGACGAGGACCGCCGCCGCAACGCCCAGGCGTTGATCCGCCGCGACGTCCGCCGCGAGCGCATCGCGAAGGTCGGGTCGTGGCGCCCCGAGCGCTACCACGTGGACGACGAGGCCTGACGTGCGTCGGCGCGACCTGCTGCGACTGCTGGGCACGCTGGCACTCGCCGGCTGCAGTGGCGACGACGGGGTGGTCGCCCCAGCGTCGCCCGGTCCGACGGCGCCGACCCCCGACGGCTCCCCGTCGATGAGTTCGGACCCGGGGCCCCCAGAGCTCCCGGACGCCCCATCGACCGCGGAGACCACACCCGAGGCGGTCGCGGCCGCGCCCGTGACGGTGGACCTGCTCTGCCGGGACGCCTGGCGAGCCCGGCCCGCGAACGACGGGATGACCGCGCACTCGGTCACCCAGATCACGATCCACCACCCCGCCGCTGCCGCCACGACGCGGACACAGGGTCCCGGACACTTCCGCAGCTACCAGGCCTTCCACCAGGACGACCGGGGGTGGGCCGACATCGCCTACCACGTCGGCATCGACCGCACGGGCCACGTGTTCATGCTGCGCCCGTGGGACCGGGCGGGCGACACCGGGACCGAGTACGACCCGGCCACGCACTTCCTCGTGCTCGTGGACGGCAACTTCGACGAGCACGACCCGTCGCCTGCCCAACTGGAGTCGGCGGCCCGCGTGGTCGCCTGGGCCTCCGGGCACTTCGGTGTCGACCTCGACACGGTGGCCGGCCACCGCGACCACGCGAGCACGTCGTGCCCGGGTGACGCCCTCTACGCCCGCCTGCCCGACCTGGTGGCTCGAGCCGGGGCCCTGGCGGAGATCGGCGTGGACCTCCGTGAGGTCTGTGGCGACGACGCCACGGCCATCGTGGCCGCCATCGAGGACGGCACGGCCGCGGACGCCGTCACGACCTGACGACCTCCGGCCACTGGACGAGGGTCGGACGCCAGCCGATCTCGTGCCGGGCGCGGGTGTCGCGCAGGCAGATGTCACGCGGTCGCTCGTCCGCAGGTGGCCCGTCGACCTCGACGCCCGGGTCGGCGAGGCCGAGGCCGTGCGCGATCCGCCGCCCAAGCTCGGCGCGCGTCAGTCGTTCCGGGCCGGGCAGGTGCCAGACGCCGCTCCCGCGGTCGGGCGGCAGGAGGGCGATCCGCCAGATCCCCTCGGCGACGTCGCGGGCCCAGGCGGGTTGCCGGCGCTCGTCGCGGTACCACGTCACCACCTCGCCCGCGGCCGCCGCTGCCCGGACGCGTGCCACGTTCTGGCCATCGGGGTCGGTCGACACGAGCAGCGACGTCCGGACGAGGGCGGCGCGCGGCGCCCCTGCGGCGATCGCCGACTCGGCCGTGGCCTTTGCGCGTCCGTAGTCGTCGACGGGGTCAGGCTCCGCGTCCTCGTCCCGACAGCGACCGTCGCCGTTGAACAGCGAGTCCGAGGACAGGTGGACGAGGTGGGCTCGGACGGTTTCGGCCGCCGCGACCACGTGGCGGGTCATCGCGACCACGCCGTCGTGGTCCCGCGTGTACGCCGTGTGGATGACCACGTCCGGTCGCACGCTCGCCAGCATGCGACGGGTCTCGCGCGCGTCGTGCAGGTCGGCACGTACCGCCACGGTGCCGTCCTCCACCGGGCGACGGTGCCACGCCGCGACCAGGTCCACCGTTGGCGGGGCCGTGCGGCACAGCCACGCTCCGAGGGTGCCGGTCGCTCCGGTGACGAGCACGCGCATCGGGGCCTCCTGCCGGACGCCATCACGGCGGACGCCACGGACGATAGGCCGTGGCGGACTAGCCTCGCGCTCCCCGGCACCCACGGAGTCGAAGTGTTCGAGCGGGTCCTCGTCGCCAACCGTGGCGAAATCGCGTGCCGCGTGATGCGCACCTGTCGCGACCTCGGCATCGAGACCGTCGCCGTGCACTCCGACGCCGACCGGGACGCCCGGCACGTCCGCGAAGCAGACCGGGCGGTCCGCATCGGACCGGCGGCAGCATCCGCGTCCTACCTCGACATCGACGCGATCATCTCTGCCGCCCAGCGGACCGGCGCGGACGCGATCCACCCCGGCTACGGGTTCCTGTCCGAGAACGCCGCCTTCGCACGGGCGTGTGCCACCGCCGGGATCACCTTCGTCGGCCCCCCGGTCGGGGCGATCGAGGTCATGGGCGACAAGGCCGCGGCGAAGGCCATGCTGGCCGACACCGCCGTCCCCCTGCTTCCGGGCGTGGATGCCAGCGACCTCGACGACGACGACATCGCCGATGCGTGCCGGGACATCGGCTATCCGGTCCTGTTGAAGGCTGCGGCAGGCGGTGGTGGGAAGGGCATGCGGATCGTGTCGTCGGCCGACGCGCTCGCGGACGCGCTGGCCGCGGCACGCCGGGAGGCCCAGGCGGCCTTCGGCGACGACCGGATGCTCGTCGAGCGCTACGTCGAGCGGTCACGCCACATCGAGGTCCAGGTCTTCGGGGACACCCACGGCAACGTCATCCACCTGTTCGAACGCGAGTGTTCGATCCAGCGTCGCCACCAGAAGGTCGTCGAGGAGGCGCCGTCACCGGCGGTCACCCCCGCACTGCGAGGGCACCTCGGCGCTGCGGCCGTCGCGGCGGCCCGTGCGGTCGACTACGTCGGGGCCGGCACCGTGGAGTTCCTCGTGGACGCCACGCCCGGTGCCGATGCCGACGCGGCCTACTTCCTGGAGATGAACACCCGTCTGCAGGTCGAGCACCCGGTCACCGAGCTCATCACCGGGCTCGACCTCGTCGAGTGGCAGCTGCGCGTCGCCGCCGGCGAGCCGCTGCCGCTCACGCAGGACGAGATCACGATCGACGGCCACGCCATCGAGGTCCGGCTGTACGCGGAGGACCCGGCGGCTGGCTTCCTGCCACAGACCGGCACGCTCGTCGAGGTCACCCACCCGCGCGGCGACGGGCTGCGAGTCGACAGCGGCGTGGCGTCGGGTGACGCCGTGTCACGCCACTACGACCCGATGCTCGCGAAGCTCGTCGCGCACGGACCGACCCGCGAGACGGCGACGGCACGCCTGCTGCACCTGTTGCGCGAGACGTCGCTGCTGGGCGTCCGTTCCAACCTCGAGCACCTCACCGACGTCATCGACCATCCGGCCTTCCGCAGCGGCGACCTGCACACCGGCTTCCTGGACGAGCACCTGCCCGACTGGAGCCCCCGGCCCCCGTCGCCGCAGGACCT
>JBFJMP010000032.1:0-11933 GCA_041633895.1 Nitriliruptoraceae bacterium | reverse complement strand
TTCAAGGTCGTCAACGACTCGCTTGGACACGACGTCGGTGACCAGCTGCTGCGTGCGGTGGCCGAGCGGCTGCAAGAGGCATGCGACGACGGCACGGTGATCGCCCGTGTCGGCGGCGACGAGTTCACCGTGCTGGTCCCCGGCGTCACGGACCCGTCCACGGCGCGGTCGATGGCCACGGCGCTGCAGTCCGCGTTCACCCGCCCCCTCACCGTGGGCAACCGGGAGCTGTTCACCGGCGCCAGCGTCGGCGTGGCGATCGCGCCGCACGACGGCGAGACGGCCGTCGACCTCCTCAAGCACGCCGACACCGCCATGTACCGCGCCAAGATGGCGGGCAGTGGCCGCGTCCAGCTCTACACGGTTGACCTCAACACGCGTGCGCGCCTGCGCCTCGTGCTGGAGAACCACCTGCGCCGGGCCATCGAGCGTGGCGAACTGGTCGTGCACTACCAGCCGAAGGTGCGCGCCGAGGACCACGTGGTCGTGGGTCACGAGGCGCTCGTCCGGTGGAACCATCCCCACCTCGGGCTCCTGTCACCCTCGGGCTTCATCAGCCTGGCCGAGGACACCGGCCTGATCGTCGACCTCGGTCGTTGGGTCCTCCACGAGGCCTGCCGCCAGGCGGCCCGCTGGCTCGACGAGGGCCAGTGGTGCGGACCGGTCGCCGTCAACATCTCCCCGCGCCAGATCGCCGAGACCCCGCTGGACGCGCTCGTCGAGGAGGCGATCTCCGCGACCGGCATCCATCCGCGCCTGCTGGAGGTCGAGATCACCGAGACCTGCCTGCTGCACGACGTCGAGTCGGTCGCCGAGGCTGCGGGACGCCTGCGCCGCCGGGGCGTGTCGGTCACGCTGGATGACTTCGGCACTGGCTACTCCGGACTGGGCTACGTGGCCCGACTGCCCCTGGACCGACTGAAGCTGGACCGCTCGTTCGTCGCGTCGATCACGCGCGAGGGTGCCGCCTCCCCCATCGTCGACGCCGTGCTGGCGCTGGCGGCCTCGCTCGGGCTCGAGGTCGTCGCCGAGGGCGTGGAGACGGAGTACCAGGCGAGGTGGCTCCGGGCCCACGGCTGCGACACCTTCCAGGGCTACTACTTCGGGGCACCCAAACCCGTCCATGACGTCATCCCCGTCCCACTCTCGGTCGACCCGCTCATGGTCAACCGGGCGATCCATGCCGTGTGCACCAGCGGCGAGCCGATCGACCCCGCCGAGGTCGGTGCGGTGCTCACGCTGCTCGAACGCTCCGATCACCCGAGCATGGCTCCGACGGGACCGCGCGAGCGGACGCGGACCGTCGTGCGCTCCCTCGTCGCACGGCAGGTTCAGGAGGCCTGACGCCGTCCCGCCGGACGCCACCGCGTGGCGAGGCGTCGGACGTGCTCGGCCGCTTCCTCCGGAGTCGGCGCCGTCCCGCCCAAGCGGGCGGGCACCCACCACGCGTCGGCCGGCATGCCGTCTGGATACGTCGCCATGCAGTCGTCGAGCAGCCCACCGACACGCTGGTGCAGGTCGGCGGTCACGTCGTCGACGAACCGCCCCGCCGTGGGCACGGGTGCCCCGAAGCTGGTGACGACGGGAAGCCGCCAGGACCAGCGCGGGCGGCGCCCGACCGTGTGGAACCGGTGACTGCCCCACGAGGCCGCCGGGATCAGCGGCACCCGTGCCATCTGGGCCATTCGTGCGGCACCGTGCTTGAACGACAGCAACTCGAAGGACGGCGAGATCGTCTGTTCCGGCAGCACCAGCACCAGCTCGCCGCGCTGCAGGGCGTCGACGGCGGACGACAGGGCCGCGGCGCCCGACCCCCGGTGCACCGGGATGTGCCCCGCGGCGTGCATCACCCGTCCGAACAGGGGGACACGGAACAGGGACTCCTTGGCGAGGATGCGCACGGGCCGTCCCAACTCGACGTACGGCCCGCGGCCGATCGTGAAGAAGTCCCAGAACGAGTTGTGGTTGGCCGCGATGACGGCCCCACCCGTCGCGGGGACGTTGTCGATGCCGCGGTGGTCGAAGGCCCAACGTTGTGCCCGCATGATCCCGAAGGCGAGCCCAGCCACGCTGCGGTACAGCGGCCCCGGCTGCGGGACCGACGGTGCCTCACGATCCGCTGGCTGCATCCTCGTCCTGCCTCGACGGCGTCGTCGACCCGTTCGGTGCCGGCCGCCAGCCGGCTTGGTCAGCCTGCCCTTGCCGCGGGCGGCGTGTCGTCACCGCGCGTCCGGCGCGCCCGGCGTGCGAGCACCTCCTCGTGGGGCGGTGCCCCGCCGCCGAGTCGGGCCGGAACCCACCACGCGCCCGCCGGGGTGCCGTCCGCGTACTCGCGCTGGACCCGGTCGAGCAGGTCGGCCATGGCGGCCCGCAGCCGGTCGTTCGCCGCGCTGAGGTCCTCGTCCGGCGCCACGTGGACGTGTTCGCCGTACTCCACCACGACCGCGGCGCGCCGTGCGAAGTGGGGGCCGTGGCCCTTCGTGTAGAACCGATGGGTGCCCCACCCGATGGCGGGGATGATCGGGGCCCCGGTCATCTGCGCGAGCCGAACGGCGCCGGACCTGAACGGCAGGAGGTCGAGCGAGGGCGAGATCGTGCCCTCCGGGGCGACCATCACGAGGTCGCCGGCCTCGAGGGCGGCTCGGGCATCCCGCAGCGCGACCGCGCCGTGGCCACGGTCGACCGGGATCGCCAGCGCCCCGTCCACGATCCAGCGCGTGGCGCGCGACTCCCACAGCTCGCGCTTCGCGAGGACGCGTACCGGTCGCCGCAGGCGACGGACGATGTCCCAGGCAACCATCACGAAGTCGAAGTAGCCGTGGTGGTTCCAGGCCAGGATGGCGGGGCCGTTCGTCGGCACGCGGTCGAGGTGCCGGACGTCGACACGCCACGCGAACACGAGGCGGACGATGAACTCCGCGACGCGCCGGATGAAGCGCCACCAGAGGTTGATGCGCTGCGGGTGACGGGTGCCGGTCGGGTCCGTGGACATGACCGCAGCCTAGGCCAGACCTGACGCGGACGTCAGGAACAACCGTGCGTCAGTGACTCCCACTGCGCAAGGCGTCGGCGATGTCCATGATCAGGCGCCCCAGTCGCTGGACATCGTCGATGTCGGACGGGGACTCGCTGGGGTTGCTGAGGTGCACCGCGACGCCACCGGGCCGCATCTGGAGGCCGATGATCCACGGGATCGGCCGGTGCAGCGCGTCGCCGAGCCGTGTCCGCAGGGGCTCGCTGTCGAGGAGTCGCGCCGCAGCGGCCGGGTCCTCGGAACTGATGCGCCACCCACGGGCGATGCGCGAGTCCTCGACCACGACCTCGCCCTGACCGGCCACGAGGCGGACGGTGCGCACCGATCGCGGCTCCAGCCTCGTCACGGGCAGGCGCAGCTCCGGGTCGTCCACGGCGCCCACGTACCACGGTCGCCCCGCCGAGACGGCGGTCCGCGTCCCGATGGCCGCGACGATGAGTTGACCGCCGCTGCCGTGACGGCCACCGATGGCCAGATCAACCCCACGCGCCTCGTCCAGGTAGCGCGGGAAGTCCTCGAGGGCCCGCGCCGCGGTGTCCGAGGACACGCGCTTGAGGTCCAACCGCTCGGCCGCCATCGTGAACCGCCGCGCCATCGGGTCCCGCGCCCGTGCGACACGGGTGAGGCCGACGACGCCGAGGACGACGACCGCCAGGAGGACGAAGATGGTGGGGTCGGGCATCAGACGACGCGCTGCATGCGAACCTTGGACCCGTCCGTGATGGACCGGGACCCTCGTGCCAGGGCGATCGTGCCGGAGCGCACCATCTCGCGGATTCCGAACGGTTCGAGCAGGGCGACCATCCGCTCGAGGTCGCCAGCCGTGCCGGTGGCCTCGATCGTGATCGACTCGTGGTCGACGTCGACGATGTGGGCGCGGAACACGTCGGCGAGCTCGATGATCTGGCTGCGGTGCTCGGCCTCTGCCGTGACCTTGACCAGTTGCGTCTCGAGTTCGACCGAGTCCGACGGATCCAGCTCGACGATCTTCAGGACGTTCACCAGCTTGTTGAGCTGCTTGATGACCTGCTCGAGCCGGGTCGCCTCCGTGCCCACGACGATGGTCAGCCGGGAGACCTGCGGGACCTCGGTCGGGCCGACCGCCAACGAGTGGATGTTGTAGCCGCGCCGCGAGAACATGCCGGCGATCCGGGCGAGGACGCCGGGCTTGTTCTCGACCAGCACGGAGAGCGTGTGGCGGTTGTTCATCTCAGGGCCTTCACTCACCAGCTGCACGGGCGCGGTACTCCTCGACGGATTCGATGATCTCGTCATTGGGGCGGCCCGCGGGGATCATCGGGAACACCATCTCGTCGGGGTCGACGCGGATGTCGATGATCATCGACTGGTCCGTGATCTGGTGCGCCTTGTCGAGGACGTTCTGCAGTTCCTCGATCGTCGTCGCTCGGAACCCGGGGATCCCGTAGGCGTCGGCGAGCTTGACCAGGTCCGGGCAGTCCTGGGGCAGCGTCACCTCCGAGAGGCGGTCGTCGTAGAACAGGTGCTGCCACTGGCGCACCATGCCGAGGAAGCCGTTGTTGATGACGGCGAACACGACGGGGATCTCGAACTGCACGGCGGCAGCGATCTCCTGGAAGGTCATCTGGAAGCAGCCGTCACCGTCGATGGCGACGACCGGCCGGTCGGGGGCGCCGACCTTCGCGCCGATGGCGGCGGGGACGGCAAAGCCCATGGTCCCGAGGCCACCGGAGTTGATCCACTGGCGCGGACGCGACCACGGGATCACCTGCGAGGACCACATCTGGTGCTGGCCGACGCCGGCCACGTAGACCGCGTCGTCGCCCCATGTCGCATGGATGGCACGGATGGCGGTCTGGGGCTTGATGGGTCCGGTCTCGGGCTGGTCGCACCGCAGCGGGTGCTCACGCTTCATGGTCACGATGTGCTCGCGCCAGGCGGCGGCGTCGGGCTTCACGCGGTCGAGTCGGTCGGTCGCCGCGGAGATCAGCTGGCCGATGACGACCTTGGCATCGCCAACGATCGGGACGTCGACCGCACGGTTCTTGCCGATCTCGGCCGGGTCGATGTCGACGTGGATGACCTTGGCGTGCGGGGCGAAGGACGCGAGGTCGCCCGTCACACGGTCGTCGAAACGGGTGCCGAGCGCGACGAGCAGGTCGGACTCCTGCAGTGCCTTCACGGCCGCGTAGTGGCCGTGCATGCCGGGCATGCCGACCGCGAGGTCGTGGTTCTCGGGGATGACGCCGCGGGCGTTCAGCGTGGTCACGACCGGCAGCTCGAGCAGCTCGGCGAACTCGATCAGCTCGTCCGACGCTGCTGCGCGGGTGATCCCACCGCCGGCGTAGATGACCGGCTTGCTGGCGGTCCCGATGAGCTCGACGGCCTCGCGGACCATGCGCCCGTGCCCACGCACGGTGGGGCGGTAGCCGGGCAGGTCGATGTGCTCCGGCCACGCCCACTCGAACGTCTGGTTGAGGAGGTCCTTGGGGATGTCCACCAGCACCGGACCGGGGCGCCCCGACTCGGCGATGTGGTACGCCTCCTTGATGGCGGCCGGGATGCGCTCGACCGTGGTGACGAGCTCGTTGTGCTTGGTCACGGGCATCGTGATGCCGGTGACGTCGGCCTCCTGGAACGCGTCGGAACCGATCGCGGTCGAGGCGACCTGACCCGTGATCGCGAGGACCGGGACCGAGTCCATCAGCGCGTCGCACAGACCCGTGACCAGGTTGGTGGCCGCCGGACCCGATGTGACGATGCAGACGCCGACCTCACCGGTGACGTGGGCGTAGCCCTCCGCCGCGTGGATCGCGCCCTGCTCGTGCCGGACGAGGATGTGGCGGATGTCCGCCTCGATCAGCGGGTCGTACGCGGGCAGGATCGCGCCCCCGGGGTACCCGAAGACGTCATGGACCCCGAGAGCCTCGAGGCTCTTCATCACGGCCTGTGCGCCGGTCACCTGCATCCAACGGTCCTCTCGTGCGGGCTCCGTCCGTGGACGGTAGCCACTCCGGGTGGTCCGGCACGCCCCGGAACGAGCGGAACCCCCCCGTCCGGGGAGGTTCTCGCGCGCCCCTACGGGCGCGCCTACACGACTACGACAACGACGAAACGGCCCACCGACGGCTGGGTCGGGATGACCAGGTTCGCGCGCATGACGTCCTCGCGGTGCCGATCGTCGTCGATCGGTGCTACCCAGCGTTGCGGACGGCCGGTCACCTCGTCAAGTCCGGTCCCCGGCTCCCCGGCCGTCAGACGTCCTCGGCGAGCACCTTGTGGATGCTGGCGGCGATCCCCGGGGCGTCGAGGCCCAGCTCCGCGATGATGCGGTCCGGCTTCGCATGGGGGATGTAGCCGTCCGGGACGCCGAGGCGGAGCACGGGCGGGGCGGCCATCACGCCGGCGCGTTCGACGAGGCGGTCGGCGAGGAACGAGCCCGCTCCCCCGGCCACGACGCCGTTCTCGACCGTGACGACCAGCGGAGCCGCCGCCATCGCCGTGATGAGGTCGGGGTCGACCGGCCGGATGCAGCGCACGTCCCAGACCTGTGCGTGGACGCCCTGCTCGGCGAGCAGGTCCGCGGCGTCGCAGGCCGGGCCGAGGCGGTCGCCGATCGCCGCGATCAGGACGTCGTCGCCCTCGCGGACGCGACGCGACGCGAGGCCTTGGCCCACGTCGGGGCTGGACACCGCCGAGCCCTTGGGGAAGCGGATGCTGACGGGGCCGTCGATCTCGACGGCGGTGAACAGCATCTGCGCCAGCTCCTGCTCGGACGAGGGAGCCAGCACCGTCATCGCGGGAATGCGCAGGCACAGGGACATGTCGAGGATGCCGTGGTGCGACGGTCCGTCGTCGCCGGTGATCCCGGCGCGGTCGAACACGAACACGACGTGCTCGTCGTGCAGGCCGACGTCGAGGTTCGCCTGGTCGAACGCACGCGAGAAGAACGTCGCGTACACGGCGAAGATCGGCACCTTGCCCTCGTGGGCGAGTCCGGCCGCCGCCGTGACGGCGTGCTGCTCGGCGATGCCGACGTCGATCATCCGCTCGGGCCAGCGGCGCGCGAGTGGCAGCAACCCGGTCGAGCCGGGCATCGCCGCGGTGATCGCGACGACGCGATCATCCGCTTCGGCGACGTCGACGACGGCCTCGGAGAACGCCGCGGTCCACTGCTTGGGCTTGTTGCCGGGCGACTGGCCGGTGGCGACGTCGAAGGCCGAGGTGTCGTGCAGGCGCTTCTCGGGGTCGGTCTCGGCGGGGTGGTAGCCCTTGCCCTTCTCGGTCAGGACGTGGACGAGCACCGGGCCCGCCATGCGCTGCGCCGATCGCAGGACGTGTTCGACGTCACCGATGTCGTGGCCGTCGACCGGCCCGAGGTAGCGCACCCCGAGGGCCTCGACGAAGGCCTGCAGGGCCGGGGCGTCGGACACGGCGTGCTTGAGGCCACGCAGGCCGGCACCCGTGAGGCGGTGGGCCAGGGGCACGCGTTCGACGACGGTGTCCACGCGGTTGCGCCAGTCGCGGTAGCGCGGGTCCATGCGGAACCGGGACACGGACGCGGAGAGGCGCGACACCGTCTCGGCGTAGGAACGTCCGTTGTCGTTGAGGACGATCACCATCGGCGTCTGGTCGTGGCCGATGTTGTTGATCGCCTCGTAGGCCATCCCACCGGTCAGGGCACCGTCACCCATCACGGCGACGACCTCACGGCCCGTCTGCCCGCGGCGCCCCTCGGCGATCCCGTACGCCCACGACAGCGCCGTGGAGGCGTGCGAGTTCTCGATGATGTCGTGGTCGGACTCGGTGCGCGACGGGTAGCCGGACAGGCCGCCCGCCTGGCGGAGGAGGTCGAACATCCCCGCGCGACCGGTGAGCATCTTGTGGACGTAGGTCTGGTGGCCGGTGTCCCACACGATCGTGTCGGTCGGTGAGTCGAACACGCGGTGGAGCGCGAGCGTCAGCTCGACCGCCCCGAGGTTGGAGCCGAGGTGACCACCCGTACGCGAGACCGCCGCGATGATCTGCTCGCGGATCTCCTCTGCCAGGACGGGCAGGTCGGCAGCGGCGACCGCCTTGACGTCGGCTGGCGAGTGGATGGTCTCGAGCACCACGGGTGACATTCCTCGCGATCTACGTGTCTCGTGGCGGTCACGTCACGAGGGTCCTGCGGATGAGTGATCATGGTAGGGCGCGGACGGTTTCGCGCCATGCGACTTCCGGGCGATCAGCCGATGGCCGCACGCAGCAGTTCGTTGGTCTTGCGGGGGTCGGCCTGGCCGCGTGTGGCGGCCATGACCTGGCCCACGAGCGCCCCGATCGCCTTGCCGTTCCCGCCCCGGATCGCCTCGACCGTCTCGGCGTTGTCCGCGACGACCTGCTCGACGATCGCACGCAGCTCGCCCTCGTCGGACACCTGCTGCAGGCCCTCGTCCTCGGCGACCTGCTTGGGGCCCTTGGCGCCCCGCGCCGCGACGACGCCCTCGAGCACCTGCTTGGCGAGCTTGCCCGACAACGTGCCGTCGTCGATCAACGCCAGCAGTTCACCGATGTGGGCGCCGGTGACCCCGGACTCGGCCAGCGTGATGTCCTCCGCAGCGAGTTGGCCGGCCAGGTCACCGACCAGCCAGTTGGCGGCGGCGCGGCCGTCGGCACCGCCGGCGACCGCCTCGTCGTACAGGGCCAGCATGTCGCTGCCCACGAGGGCCAGCGCCTGCGACTCGTCGACGCCGTCCGCCGCGAGGCGGGCGCGGGCCGCGTGCGGCAGCTCCGGCATGCTCGCCCGGATCTCGTCGACCCACTCGGCGGGTGCGTAGACCTCGACGAGGTCGGGGTCGGGGAAGTAGCGGTAGTCCGCGACGCTCTCCTTGCGACGCAGCGAGGCACCGACGCCCCGCTCCTCGTCCCAGTGGCGCGTCTCCATGACGATCGTGCCGCCGTCCTCGAGCTCGGCGATCTGCCGCTCCGCCTCGAAGACGATGGCGCGGCCCAGCGACCGGATCGAGTTGAGGTTCTTCGTCTCCGTCCGGGTGCCCAGGGGCTCGCCGGGGCGCCGCACGGACACGTTGGCGTCGCAGCGGATCGAGCCCTCCTCCATGCGCGCGTCGGACACGCCGACGGCCTGGACGATGGACTGCAGCTCGCGCAGGTACGCCTGGGCGGTCTCGGGGTCGTGGATCTGGGGGTGCGACACGATCTCGAGCAGCGGCACGCCGCAGCGGTTGTAGTCGATGAGCGAGGTGTCGGCGCCGTGCAGGCGGCCGGTGTCACCCATGTGCGTCGACTTGCCCGTGTCCTCCTCCATGTGGAGGCGTTCGATGCCGACACGGCGGGTCTCGCCGTCCACCACGACGTCGAGGTGGCCGTCGTGGCACAGCGGGACGTCGTACTGCGAGATCTGGTAGTTCTTGGCCAGGTCGGGGTAGAAGTAGTTCTTGCGGTGGAACTGGCACGTCTCGGCGATGCCGCAGTTCAGGGCCAGCCCGAGCAGGGTGGCCGAGCGAACCGCTTCCCCGTTGACCACCGGCAGCGCACCCGGCTGACCGGTGCACACGGGGCAGACGTTGGTGTTCGGTGGGGCGCCGAAGTCGGTCGAGCACCCGCACCACATCTTCGTGACCGTGTTGAGCTCGACGTGGACCTCGAGGCCCACGACCAGTTCCCAACCGTCCTTGATCGTCGTCACCATGGTCAGGCTCCGGGGACGGGGACCGCGTTCGGTCCGGTCGGCAGCGGTGAGAGGGCGAGGTCCTGTTCGAGCGCCCAGGCGACGCGGTACATCACGTCGTCACGCAGCAGCGGCGACATGATCTGGATGCCCGTTGGCAACCCCGCGTCGTCGCGCCCGTTCGGGATCGACATCGCCGGGACGCCGGCCAGCGAGGCCGGGACCGTGGCCACGTCGTTGAGGTACATGGCCAGCGGGTCGGCGGTCTTGGAGCCCAGCTCGAACGCCACGGTGGGCGAGGTCGGGGACACGACCACGTCGACGCTGTCGAAGGCCGAGCGGAAGTCGTTGGCGATCAGGCCACGGACCTTGGACGCCTGCAGGTAGTAGGCGTCGAAGTAGCCCGACGACAGGGCGTGGGTGCCGATCATGATGCGTCGCTGCACCTCGGGGCCGAAGCCGGCCGAGCGGGTCAGGGCGTTCATCTGTTCGGCGGTCTCCCCGTCGACGCGGTTGCCGTAGCGCACGCCGTCGAACCGGGCGAGGTTGGACGAGCACTCGGACGGGGCGATCAGGTAGTAGGCGGGCAGGCCGTACGGGGCGTGCGGCAGCGAGACCTCGACGACCTCGGCACCCAGCGCCTCGAAGCGACGGAGGGAGTCGGCGAAGGCGGCCTCGACGCCGGCCTCGTAGCCCTCCCCCTGCAGCTCGGCGACGACGCCGATCCGCATCCCCTCGATGCCGCCGCGGAGGTTGGTGAGGACGTCCGCCGGCTCCTCGGGGATCGACGTCGAGTCCAGCGGGTCGTGGCCCGCGATGACGGTGTGCAGCAGCGCGGCGTCCTCGACCGTGCGGGCGAACGGCCCAGCCTGGTCCAGCGACGACGCGAACGCGACCATGCCGTAGCGCGACACCGCGCCGTACGTCGGCTTGGCCCCGACGATGCCGCACACGGCGGCCGGCTGGCGGATCGAGCCGCCGGTGTCGGTACCGATGGCGAGCGGTGCCATCAGCCCCGCGACGGCCGCAGCGGAGCCACCGGATGACCCACCCGGGACGCGGTCACGGTCCCACGGGTTGCGGGTGTCGCCGTAGGCGGAGTTCTCGGTCGACGAGCCCATGGCGAACTCGTCCATGTTCGTCTTGCCGAGGATGACGACGTCAGCGGCCCGGAGGAGCCTGGTGACCGTCGCGTCGTAGGGCGGCTCCCAGCCGTCCAGCATGCGCGAACCGACCGTGGTCGGGGCGCCCCGCATCGTCAGCAGGTCCTTCAGCGCGAGGGGGACGCCCGCGAGCGGCCCCATCTCGCGGCCGGTGACGCGGCGCTGGTCGATGTCGTCGGCCTGGCGGCGGGCGGCATCGGCGGTGACGGCCAGGAAGGCGTGGATGTCCGTCTCGGACAGGTCGCCGTGCGGACGGGCGTTGCCGTCGACCTCGTCGATGCGGGCGAGGTGGGCGTCGGTGACCTCGCGGGCCGACACCTCACCGGTGCGCATGCGCTCGGCGAGTTCGGCCGCGGTCTGGGTGACGAGTTCGCTCATGTCAGCCCTCCTCCGCCACGATGCGAGGGACGGCGAAGCGGTCGTCGCGGACCTCGGGTGCCATGGCCATGATCACGTCGCGCGGCAGGCTCGGGCGCGGCTCGTCGGCACGGAACACGTTGCGGAGCGGGTACGGGTGCGTGAGCGGTTCGACGTCGTCTGCCGCGACCTCGCCCACCTGCTCGGCGTACTCCAGGATCTTCGACAGCTGCGGGGCGAGGCTGGTCACCTCGTCATCGGTCAACGCCAGTCGGGCCAGCAGGGCCACGTGGCGGACCTCGTCCTCGGACAGGGCCACGGCGATGCTCCAGTGGGGTCGCGGGAAGAACGTGACGAACGGCTCGCGAGGCTACTCGACCGAACCGGGGTCCCCGTTCGCCGGGGGCGCGTCGACGTGGGTGATCGCCTCGGCCTCCTCGAGCACGGACGTCGGGAAGAACGCGAGGTCGAGGCCCAGCCAGACGGTCTTGGACCAGCCGTAGGTGACGATCGGCAGGGTGGCGTTCAGGACCAGGCCGCCGATCAGGAGCCCGGTCCAGGGCACATCCGGCCACGTGAGCAGCATTCCACCGATGAAGAACACCCCGAAGACGAGTTCGACGACCAGGATCGCGACGGTCATCGCCCCCAACCAGTAGCCGTCCTCGCGGACGAACGCGAGGCCACAGGTGGGACAGCGTTCGTGGAGTTCGTTCAGCGACGCGAACACGCC
>JBFJMP010000031.1:0-12051 GCA_041633895.1 Nitriliruptoraceae bacterium | reverse complement strand
GTCGTCGTCGGTCAGCAGCGCCTCGTCCGCCCCGGCGGCCGCGGCCCGGCGCCGTGCGAGCGTGGACGCGAGGTAGGACACGGTCTTGACCTCGGGATGGGTGCGCACCCACGGCACGCACACCGCGGTGATGCCGTCGGTGTGGACGGCCGAGTCGAGCACCAGTCGGTGCGTCGTCACCACCATCGTCGGACGCCCGAGGGACCGCAGCGGCCAGTCGGCTGCCGGATCCAGCGGCCCCGGGGTCAGCGTCATCCGCACCACGAGGTCGTCGGGGTCGCCGAGTGCACGTCGGGTGGCGGCCACCACGGCGTGGACCGCCCCCGCCATCTCGTCGTGCGACGGCGGGACGAAGCCGAGGCGGTCGGCCCCGGCGGCGGCGCGGTCGAGGTGCGCGTCGAGGCGGAACACGTGGTCGCCGTAGGCACGCATGGTCTCGAAGACGCCTTCGCCCGTCCGGAACCCGGGATCGAGGACGTGGACGGAGGCGTCGGCCAACGGCACCAGCTGGCCGTCGACCCATGCGGGATGGCCCTGCACGTCGTCCGTTCCGGTCACGTCGCGACCTCCGCGTTCACCGCGTCGAGGAAGGCGCGTGCCTTCGCCAACGTCTCGTCGTACTCGTCGATGGGGTCCGAGTCGGCCACGATGCCACCTCCTGCGGCGTAGTCGACGCGACCACCGTCGACGACGGCCGTCCGGATCGCCACGGACAGCGACGCCCGCCCCGGCGCGAGGAAGCCGATCGCCCCGCAGTACCACGAGCGGCGGACCGGCTCGAGCCGGTCGATGATCGCCATCGCCGCCACCTTCGGCGTGCCCGTCACCGAGCCGCACGGGAACGTCGCGCGCAGCAGGCCGCCCCAGCCGACGCCGGGGGCGAGGCGGCCCTCGATCGTGGACACCAACTGCCAGACAGTGGGATGGGCCTCGACCTCGAGCAGTTCGGGCACGGTCACCGAGCCAGGGAGGCACACCCGGCCGAGGTCGTTGCGCTCCATGTCGACGACCATGACGTTCTCGGCGCGGTCCTTGGCAGAGCGCACGAGGTCGTCGCGGGCGGCCGCGTCCTGTCCCGCGTCCGTGTGACGCGGTCGGGTGCCCTTGATCGGACGTGTGCGGACGATGCCGTCGCGCGCGTGCAGGAACGTCTCGGGGGAGATGGACACGATGCTGGTGCCGTCGTGGCACCGATGCACGGCGAGGTGGGGCGCCGGGCTCTGGTCGCGCAGGGCGCGGTACAGCGCGACGTCGTCCGCCTCCCACGACGTGCTCAGTCGGTGTGCGAGGTTGACCTGGAACGTGTCGCCGGCCGCGATGTGGTCGAGGATCGTCCGGACCCCGTCGTGGTGCTGTTGGGGCGTCATGGTCGAGGTCGCGAGCCGTGCAGGGACGGCCACGTCCGGCGGGGCGGGATCCGACAGCGCCGTCTGCACGTCCACGGCGCCGGGCGGGTTCGGGGTCCCGACCAGGGCCCGTCGGACCAGCGTCGCGGACTCGGTGTCGTGGTCCACGACCACGACGGCGGTCACGACGGCCAGGTCCAGCCATGCATGGTCACGATCGGCGCGTGCGGTGGTCGGCACGTCCTCGATGACGCGTCCGAGGTCGTAGGACCATGCCCCCACGAGGCCGGCCGTCAGGTCACCGGGGACGTCGGGGGGATGCGGAGCGTCCGGGGTGGACTCCAGCACCGTGGCGACCGCGTCCAGCGCGGCGAAGGGATCGGGCCCGAGGTCGTGGGCACCGTCCGTGTCGACCAGCAGGGTCGTGGTGCCGTCGTGCAGCAGGCGTCCCGCCGTGCCGACGACGGCGTACGACGTCCCGGCCTCGGCGCCCGACTGGGGGCGTGTCTCCAGCAGCGTCGTGGACGCGGAGAGCAGGCGGACGAGGTCGACGCGTCCGTCGGGATGACGTGGGACGTCGACCGGCGTGGCCTCTGGCGGCCCGGTGGGTCGCAGGCGGTCGAGTGCCGCCTCGGCGTCGCGGTGCCGGGCGGGACGTGGTGCCGCCGGTTGCGTGCTCACGCCGTCGAGGGCACCGAGTACTTGCGGCGGAACTCGTCGACCTGGAGGTCGTCGAGGTCGTGGTCGACCTGCTGTTCGAACTCGTCGGCCTGCTCCTGGTCGGAGAAGGTCTGGGCCCACACGAGTGCTCCCGTGGCCGCGACCTGCAGCTGCACGTCGAACATCTCACCGCCGTCGTAGCCCCCACGGCGACGGGTCAGGACGCGGAAGTCCTGGCGCGGGGAGCGGGCACGGTCGGATGACGACACGGTCACCTCGGGGGGTCGGTCCAACAGATGTGGTCTCAGCGGGACGACGGAAACGCGTCCGGAGCACCGATGCACCGCTGCGAGCGGCCCCACCCTACTTCACACAGGGTGATGCCTCCAACGGAACTCAACGGGCCGTGCCCTCAGTAGACGTGCTCCGGGCCGGGGTACTCGGCCTCCGCGACCTCGTGTGCGAACGACTTGACGGCCGACGAGATCTGGCCGCGCAGGTCGACGTACTGCTTCACGAAGCGGGGGAGGCGTCCGGACGTCAGGCCCAGCAGGTCGTGCCAGACGAGCACCTGGCCGTCACAGCCGGTCCCGGCGCCGATCCCGATCGTGGGGATCTCGAGCACCTCGGTCGCGCGCGCAGCCAGGTCCGCGGGCACGGCTTCCAGCACCAGGCTGAAGGCGCCGGCCTCCTGCAGGGCGACGGCATCGGCGAGGATCTTCTCCTGCGCCTCGTCGGTGCGCCCCTGGACCTTGAAGCCCCCGAACTGGTTCACCGACTGCGGCGTCAGGCCCACGTGGGCCATCACCGGGATGCCCGACTCGACCAGCAGGCGCGTGGACTCGATGGTGCGACCGCCGCCCTCGAGCTTGACGGCCGTGCAGCCCGTCTCCTTCAGGACACGGGTGGCCGAGGCGAGGGCCTGTTCCGGCCCTGCCTGGTAGGTGCCGAAGGGCAGGTCGGCCACGACCAGCGCGTTGGCCGCGCCTCGGACCACCGCTGCGGTGTGGTGGATCATCTCGTCGAGCGTGACCGGCACGGTCGAGTCGTAGCCGAGCATGACCATGCCCAGGCTGTCGCCCACGAGGATCACGGGGATGCCGGCCTCGTCGAGGATCTGCGCCGACAGGTAGTCGTAGGCGGTGAGCATCGCGAAGCGCTCGCCGCGCTCCTTGAAGGCGCGCAGGTCGAGGATCGAGACGGGGCGTGCGGGCACGCCGGGGGACTGGGTCGTGTGAACGGACACGGCGAGTTCCTTTGCCTGCCGGCCCCTGACGGGGTCCAGCGGTCGTGGACGTCGTGGTGCGACGCCTCGAAGGGTACAACGACGCCGGGGCAGCCCGTTCTTCCCGTCACCCCGCCCAGTGGTGGGTGATGGGCACGCGACGCTCCTTGCCGAACGCGCGCCCCGTGACCTTCGGCCCGGGCGCCGACTGGCGTCGCTTGAACTCGCTGCGGTCGATCATGCGCAGCACGCGCCGGACGAGCGCCTCGTCGTGGCCCCGGGCCACGATGTCGGCCACACCGGCGTTGTCCTCGACGTAGGCCTCGATGATGTCGTCGAGCACGTCGTAGGGCGGCAGGGAGTCCTGGTCGACCTGGCCTGGCTTCAGTTCGGCCGACGGTGGCTTCGTGATCGTGTTGGTCGGGATCATCTCGCCGTCGCGGTTGCGCCACCGGGACAGCTCGAACACCAGCGTCTTGGGCACGTCCTTGAGCGGCGCGAACCCGCCACACATGTCCCCGTACAGGGTGGCGTACCCGACGGCGTACTCGGACTTGTTGCCCGTGGTCAGGACCAGCGCGCCCGTCTCGTTGGACATGGCCATGACCGTCACGCCCCGCATCCGTGACTGCAGGTTCTCCTCGGTGACCGTGACGACGTCGTCGCCGGCGGCGCTGGGGCCGCCCTCCGCGGCGAAGACCGGACCGAGCATGGCCCCGAACGCCTCCATCCCCGGTGCGATGGGGATCTCGTGGTGGCGGATCCCGAACGCCTCGGCGAGGGCGCGGGCGTCGGCCAACGAGTGGTCGGACGAGTAGGGGGACGGCAGCAGCAGGCCGATGACGTGCTCACCGCCGAGGGCGTCCGCGGCGATCGCGGCCGTCAGGGCCGAGTCGATCCCGCCGGACAGGGCGACGATCACCTCACGGAAGCCGTTGCGGTGCACGTAGTCGCGGGTGGCACGGACGAGGGCCGTGTAGACCTCGTCGAGGTCGCCGAGGCGCGGGGCATCGACGTGTCGGGCCAGGTCCGGGTGGTGGTGCGCACCGGGCAGGTCGGCCCCATGGGCCTCGGCCTCGTCGACGGCGACGTCGACGATGACCAGGTCGGCCTCGAACTGGGCCCCGCGGGCGACGATGGAGCCGTCCGGTGCGCACAGCATCGAGTCGCCGTCGAAGACGACGTCGTCCTGACCGCCGACGGTGTTCACGTAGACGACCCAGGTGCCGTCCCGTTCGGCGTGGCGGCGGACCCACGTCTCGCGGGTGGGGCGCTTGCCGCGATGCCACGGGGAGGCGTTCAGGTTGGCGATGACCTTGGCCCCGGCAGCGGCGGCCTGGGCGAGGGGACCGGCCTCGGTCCACAGGTCCTCGCACACGGTGATGCCGACCGGCACTCCCGCAACTCGCACGACCAGCGACTCGTCGTCCGGGACGAAGTAGCGCGCCTCGTCGAAGACGCCGTAGTTGGGCAGGCGCCATTTGTCGTAGGCGGCGACCTCGCGGCCGTCGGCCAGCACCACGGCACGGTTGCGCAGGTTCAGGGCGGGAACCGACACGTCCCATGCCTGTTCGTCCGCCGACTCGAGTTCACCGGCCACCGCCACGGTCCCCACGACCGCCACGGTGCCGGACGGGCCGCGCTCGGCCAGTTCCCGGACTGCCTCGCCGGCCCGCTCCACGAACTCGGGCTTGAGCAGCAGGTCCTCGGGCAGGTAGCCCGTCACCGTCAACTCGGTGAACACGACGAGGTCGGCGCCCTCGACGGCGGCCCGCTCCCACGCGTCGAGGATCTTCTCGACGTTGCCGTCGATGTCGCCGACGCGAGCGTCGACCTGGGCCATCGCGATCCGGAGCACGCCGTGGACCTCCTCGGGGCCCCCGCACGTCGGGGGCTGTGCACGCTATCGGCGTCGCGTCGCCCGGCCTGCGGCCCTGAGTCCGATGGCCAGCAGGGCGGCCGACGAGCCGGTCACCGGCAGCTCCGAGCTCGACTCGTCGACGTCGTCGGCGGGCGTCGCGACGGGGTCGGGAACGGGAGTCGCGGTGGGCGTCGGGGACGGCACGGGCGCGGGCGTCGCCGCGGGGCATCCGGCGAGGATGTCGTCGCACGTCTGAGCGGCACCTCCGCGGTCGGGGAAGGACCGTGCCGAGCGGTACAGGTACGACAGGCGGTCGCGCCACGTGGTGTCGTCGGGACCGGCCTCGCCCTCGGCCAGCAGGCGCGCATCGGCGTCGTCGTGGCCAGGGTCTCCGGGGGCCGCGAGCCAGCGGTCGAGCCAGGCCAGCGTCCAGTGCTCGGCCAGCGGTCGGCCCCACCCGCCCGGACCACCGGCCTCCCAGGCGGAGGTCGGGAACGTCGGGATCAGCGACCACTCGTAGTGGGTGCCGCCCCGGATGACGAGTTGGTAGGCGGGGAGGCCGGCGTCGACCCATGCGTCGAACCCGCCCAACTTCGCGTCCGGGTCAGGCGCGCTCAGGTTCGGTACGGGCGCGAGCCCGTAGTCGGCGGACTGTCCCATGGCGGGGACGCGGGGCGTGACCTCGAACCCGGCGAGCGCGGCCGCACCGGACAGGTTGTCCCACGCCACGATGACGTCGATCGGGTTGGCGGTGCCGTCGATGCCGGCCCCGTGTGAGCCCGGCCACGGCTCGATGCCCTGGACGATCGAGACGCCCGTGGCACCGAGGGAGTGCCCGACCGCCCCGAGGCGCTCGGGGTCGATCCGGTCCCACAGGGGGTTGAACGACGTCGTGGTCCGCGCATCGCCGTCGTTGGGCGTGTACGGCGCAGCCGGCGTCGACCGGAAGAAGTCGATGGCGTCGACGGTGTTGGTGACGAACACGTCAGGGTTGGCGTTGCTGCCCTGCTCGCCGTCCGGCGTGCTGTTGTCGCTGCGCCCCTGACCCCGCGGATCGAACGTCATGACGACGTAGCCCGACCGCACGAGCGCCTGGGCTGCCCACCAGTACAGCGTCTCGGGCGCCTGCACCGACCCGTTGACGATGACCACGCCGGGGCGCATGGTCCCGTCCGGGGTCGGCGCCCAGATGCGTCCGGACAGTCGCGCCCCGCCGCGGTCGAGGAAGGCCACGGGTTCGACGACCGCGTCGTCGTAGAAGGGGTCGACGCCGGGGTAGCGGTACGGATCGCCTGCGCACTGCTCGGCCCAGGTCTCGCACAGGTTGCCGGTCGTGCGCCATGCCGGATCGGCGAGTTGGCGCGCCGCGAAGTCGGCGATGTTGGCCAGCGACTGCGACTCGAGGCGCTCGAGGAACGCCGGGTCCGAGGCCTGCTGCAGCGGCGCCTGGCTCGTGATGGCGTAGTTCTGCGCCTCCTGCGCCGGCCAGTCGGGGTCCTGCGCCACCGCGGGGGCGGCGCCCACGAGTGCCAGCAGGGCCGTCCCGGCGATCGTGGCGGCGAATCGTGGCTGCATCGGTGGCGTCCCCATCCCGGTCACGTGACGCGGCGGAGCGTACGCAACGGGGTCACCGAAACGTGACGTTCACACAGGCGGGCAGGTCGTAACGCAGCGGGAACATCCACGGAACGGGGCAGTGACGGCACCGGCGTTCACTTCGGCCACCGACTCACCGACAGCACTCACCGACAGGAGAACCCGTGAGACGAAAGATCGCAACGATCGCCGCGGCCACCGGGGCACTGACCCTGCTGGCCGGCCCGGCGATGGCACAGGATGTGACCGCCGACACGGTCGCCTACGACCTCGACGTGGTGTGGGTCGCCGTTGGCGCCGCACTCGTCTTCCTCATGCAGGCGGGTTTCTCGTTCGTCGAGGCCGGGCTGACGCGGGCGAAGAACGTCGCCAACATCATGGCGAAGAACCTCGCCGACATGTCCATCGGGGCCCTGTCCTACTGGGCCATCGGTGCTGCGCTCGCCTACGGGACCACCAAGGGTGGCTTCATCGGCGGTGACGGCTTCTTCTTCGAACCGGGCGCCGAGGGCGCCGTCCTCGGTGGGGACGGGATCCAGTTCCTGTTCCAGCTCGTGTTCGCCGCGACGGCCGCGACCATCGTGTCCGGGGCGGTCGCCGAGCGGATGAAGTTCGTCGGCTACCTGGTCGTGTCGTTCGTCATCACCGCGTTCATCTACCCGATCGTGTCCCACTGGCAGTGGTACGGCGAGGGCGCCTGGTTGTACGACCAGGGCTACTACGACTTCGCTGGTTCCTCGCTCGTGCACATGACCGGTGGTGTCGCCGCACTGATGGGTGCGATCATCGTGGGTGCCCGGAAGGGCAAGTACGACAAGGACGGCAAGCCGCGGGCCATCCCCGGCCACAGCGTCCCGTTCGTCGTCATCGGTGTCTTCATCCTCTGGTTCGGCTGGTTCGGCTTCAACGGCGGTTCGACGCTGGGGGCCAACGGGCAGGGCGCGGCCATCGGCCACATCCTGACCACCACGCTCCTCGCCGGCGCTGCCGGTGGCCTGCTCGCCGGCACGATGTCCTGGATCACGTCCAAGAAGCCCGACCCCGGCATGGCCGGCAACGGCGTCCTGGCCGGTCTCGTCGGCATCACGGCGGCGCCGGACTACGCCGGCACCGTCGGTGCGGTCCTGGTCGGTGCGTTCTGCGGCGTGGTCGTCGTGCTCAGCGTCATGGCACTCGACCGCCTCAAGGTCGACGACCCGGTCGGTGCGATCTCGGTCCACGGCGTGTGTGGCGCGATCGGCACCCTGGCGGTTGCGACCTACCCGGCAGCTCGTGCCGACGGCATCACCTTCGGCACCCAGCTGCTCGGTGTCGGCGCCATCATCGGGTTCGTGTCGGTCGCCGCTGGCCTCACCTTCCTCGTCGTGAAGTACACGATCGGCGTCCGCGTCAGCGAGGAAGAGGAGCTCGACGGCCTCGACGTCCACGAGCACGGCGTCATGGGCTACGCCCCCGACGTCCTCGCCGGTGCCGGCACCTCGTCCAGCACCTTCGGGTTCGAAGCCAAGGCTCCCGGCGTCGTTCCTTCGGCTCGCCCGGCCAAGGAGTGACCTGACGGGAGGTTCCCACGGGAACCGGGTGGTCACCGCCGGCGTCGTCGGTCGCCCGCGGTGACACCCCCCGCCCGACGGCCGCCCTTCGGGGCGGCCGTCGGCGTTACACGACTGAAACAGTGGCGCAACGGATCCTGAACACGAGGTCGGCATCGTGTCCAGCGGCGGCCGGGTGCAGTGGGCCGCCGGACAACCGACACCGACACCAGGGCAGCTCGTGAAGCGTTCATCCGCGGTGGCTGGCGCCACCCTTCTCCTCCTCGCCGTGCCGGTCCTCCCGGCCGTGGCGCAGGACACCCCCAGCGTCGAGGAGCAGATGGCCTCGCTCGCGTACGACCTCGACGTCGTCTGGGTCGGCATGGCGGCCGCACTGGTCCTGCTGATGCACCTCGGCTTCGGCATGCTCGAGGCCGGCCTGACGCGCGCCAAGAACGCCGCGAACATCGTCGGCAAGAACATGATCACCGTCGCCATCGGCGGCGCCGCCTACTGGGCGATCGGGGCGGCACTCGCCTACGGCGACTCGGCCGGTGGCGTCCTCGGAACCAGCGGGTTCTTCGACCCGGCGACCGTGCTCGGCGACGGCACGCAGTCCGTGTTCCAGTTGGTCTTCGCGGCCACCGCCGCCACGATCGTGTCCGGCGCCGTCGCCGAACGCATCGACTTCAAGGCCTACATCGCGCTCGCCGTCGTGCTGACCGCGGTCATCTACCCGATCGTCACCCACTGGCAGTGGACCGGTACCGAGGACGCGTGGCTCTACAACCTCGGCTTCTACGACTTCGCCGGCTCGACGCTGGTGCACATGACCGGTGGTACGGCGGCGCTGGTGACCGTGTGGATCCTCGGCCCCCGCATCGGCAAGTACGCCAAGGACGGCACGCCACGAGCGATCCCGGGCCACTCGATCCCGCTCGCGATCTTCGGTGTGCTGGTCCTGTTCTTCGGGTGGTTCGGCTTCAACGGCGGCTCGACCCTGGGCGCCGCCGGCAATGGTGAGGTCATCGGCACGATCCTGCTCAACACCACCGTCGCCGGGTCCTTCGGAGCCCTGGCCGCCGCCGTCGCCAACTGGTGGACGGCCGGCAAGCCCGACCCCGCGATGATCGGCAACGGCGCGCTCGCGGGCCTCGTCGGCATCACGGCCGGTCCGGACCTCGCGACCGGGACGTGGGCGATGGTCGTCGGCATCATCTGCGGTGTCGTGGTCGTGTTCGCCGTCACGTTCTTCGACCGGATCAAGATCGACGACCCGGTCGGTGCGACGTCCGTCCACCTGGCCTGCGGCGCGCTCGGAACCCTGTTCGTCGGGATCTACGCCGCCGGGGAGTCGAACGGTGCCGGCGAGATCTCGTTCCTGACCCAGCTCATCGGTGTGGCCGCCGTGTTCTCGTTCGTCGCGGTGACCACGGCCGCGGTCGTCTGGGCCATCAAGGCCACGATCGGCCTGCGTGTCCCGGCGAGCCACGAGATCGAGGGGCTGGACCTGCACGAGCACGGCATCGCGGGCCTTCCCGACCTCGTGTCCTGACGGTTCCACGCAGTCCACGCGGCCCCGCACCCACGTGGTGCGGGGCCGCGTGACTACGCTCGTCGGGAAGTGCCCGGTCGCCCCGCGCAACACGTCAGGAGCCCTCCTTGGACAAGCAACAGGAGTACGTCCTCCGCACCGTCGAGGAACGTGACATCCGGTTCATCCGGCTGTGGTTCACCGACGTGCTCGGCTTCCTCAAGTCGGTGGCCATCACCGCTGCCGAGCTCGAGAACGCCTTCAGCGAGGGCATCGGGTTCGACGGGTCGTCGATCGACGGCTTCGCGCGCCTCCAGGAAGCCGACATGCTGGCGATCCCGGACGCCTCCACGTTCCAGGTCCTGCCGTGGCGCCCCGACACCAAGGGCGTCGCCCGCATGTTCTGCGACGTCGTCACGCCCGACGGCGAGCCGTTCGCGGCCGACCCCCGCCACGTCCTGCGCCGCCAGCTCAAGCGCGCCGCGGACATGGGCTTCACGTTCTACATCCACCCGGAGATGGAGTTCTTCCTCTTCGAGTCGCCGACGAACCCGACCCCGCTGGACAACGGGTCGTACTTCGACATGACGCCGTTGGACGTGCAGTCCGACTTCCGGCGCCAGACCATCGACCTGCTCGAGAAGATGGGCATCTCGGTCGAGTACAGCCACCACGAGGTCGCGCCGTCGCAGCACGAGATCGACCTGCGGTACGCGGACGCGCTCACGATGGCGGACAACATCATGACGTTCCGCCTCGTCGTGAAGGAGGTCGCCCTCCAGCGTGGGATCTACGCGACCTTCATGCCCAAGCCGATCGAGTCCGAGTGGGGGAGCGCGATGCACCTCCACCTGTCGCTGTTCAGCGGCGACGAGAACGCCTTCCACGACCCCGGCGACCCGCTGCACCTGTCGGCGACCGCGCGGTCGTTCACGGCCGGCCTGCTGCGCCACTCGCGCGAGATGACCGCGGTCACGAACCAGTGGGTGAACTCCTACAAGCGCCTCGTCCCCGGCTTCGAGGCCCCGGTCTACGTGTCGTGGGGCCAGTCGAACCGGTCCGCGCTCGTGCGCATCCCGCAGTACAAGCCCCGCAAGGGCGCGTCGACCCGGCTCGAGTACCGCTCGCCCGACCCGGCGTGCAACCCGTACCTGACGTTCTCGATGATCCTCGCCGCCGGCCTGAACGGCATCGAGGAGGGCCTCGAACTGCAGGCCGAGACCGAGGACAACATCTACGAGATGACGGCGGCCGAGCGTGCGGCCGAGGGCATCGAACGCCTGCCCGCCGACCTCGGCGAGGCCGTGGCCCTCATGGAGAACTCGGAACTGGCGGCCGAGACCCTCGGCGAGCGCCTGTTCGAGTACTTCCTCGCGAACAAGCGCCGCGAGTGGCAGCAGTACGAGTCCCACGTGACGCCGTTCGAGATCGACCGCTACCTGTCGGTGCTGTGACCGAGCCGCGGTCGTGAGCGCAGCCAGGCCACCCGGTCGGGCGCGCAACGTCCTGGTCCGCGCCGGACTCGATCCGCGGCGGGCCCGGGACGAGTTCGGACGCGCCGGCCTGCTGTCCTCACCGGACGTGGACCCGGTCACCGAGGTGGGGGACCTGCTGGAGGTCCTGTCCCTGGCTGCCGACCCCGACGCGGCCCTGCTGACGATCTGCGGGCTGGCGGCCGCCCATCCCGACCGCTTCGCGGAGGTGCGTGCCGACGAGGACTGGCTGCGGCGCGTGGTTGCGGTCGGTGGTGGCTCACGTCCGCTGGGGGACCTGCTGACGCAGGACCTCGGGGCGCTCGAGATCCTCCACACCCCGCGTCCGATCACCGTCGAGGAGATGGCCCGGCTGGTCGAGGACGCGGTGGCGGCCTGCCCGGGAGACCCCGACGCACAGTCGGCCGGGGCGACCCGGGTGCGGCGGCGGGCGACCACCAACATCGCGGCCCGGGACCTGCTCGGCGAGATCGCGGTCGAGACGGTCGCGGCCGAGTTGTCGGCCCTGGCGGAGGGCGTGCTGCGGGGGACGCTGGCCGCCCTGCACCGCGAGATCGGCGGCCCGGCACCGGCAGCCCGCATCCTGATCGTCGGGATGGGCAAGCTCGGCGGCGAGGAACTGAACTACATCTCCGACGTCGACGTGCTGTTCGTCCACGAACCGACCGGCGACGACGAGCAGGCGGCGACGGACGAGGCACGGCGCGTCTGCGAGACGCTGCTGACCGTGCTGAACGCGAGCACCGCAGCCGGACGGGCCTACGAGGTCGACCCGACGCTGCGCCCCGAGGGCCGCACCGGCGCCCT
>JBFJMP010000030.1:0-12087 GCA_041633895.1 Nitriliruptoraceae bacterium | reverse complement strand
GGCGAGCAGCGGGAAGATGTCGGCGACGTTGGCGAAGCGCTCCTCGAACCGCTTGGGGCGCAGGTACAGCCCCATCTGCAGGTTCTCCTCGATCGAGAGCGAGGGGAACACGTTGTTGGTCTGCGGGACGTAGCCCACGCCGATGTCGACGAGTTCGTGCGCCGGCTTGTTGGTGATGTCGGTGCCCTGCAACCGGATGGCGCCCGATCGCACCTCGACCAGCCCGAACAGCGACTTCAGCAGCGTCGACTTGCCGGCGCCGTTGGGGCCGATGATCCCGACCAGTTCGCCCGGGTACAGCTCCAGGGAACAGCCGGTGAGGATGTCGATGCCCGGCAGGTAGCCCGCGGTGACGTCGTCGGCGACCAGCAGCGGCTCGGCGGTGGTGGCGTCCGTGCTCATTCGTAGCCCTCCGCGACGGAGCGGGCCAGCGCATGGTCGATGGCGACCGGGCCGGTCTCGTAGGCGCTCTTGTCGTCGTGGTGCTCGCCGAGGTAGGCGTCGATGACCTCGGGGTTGCTGGCGACCGCGTGGGGGGTGCCCTCGGCGATGATGCGCCCCTGGGCCATCACGACGACCCAGTCGGAGATGTCCATGACGACGTCCATGTCGTGCTCGACGAACACCACCGTCATGCCGTCCTCCGGCAGGTCCTTGACGTGGCCGAGCAGGGACTCGGTCAGTGCCGGGTTCACGCCTGCCATCGGCTCGTCGAGCATCACCAGACGCGGCTTGACCATCAACGAGCGCGCCATCTCCCGCAGCTTGCGCTGGCCGCCGGACAGCGTGCCCGCGTAGTCGTCGCGCACGTGGTCGAGGCGGAAGCGCTTCAGCAGCTCGTCCGCCTGGGCGGTGATGTCGTCCTCGCGTCCGCGCCATGCGGCGCGGAACGGGGCGGTGATGAAGCGCTCACCGGTCTGGCGTGTGGCGCCCAGGCGCATGTTCTCGATGACGGTCAGGCGCGTCAGCGCCTTGGTCAGCTGGAACGTGCGCACCATGCCGCGGTGCGCGACGGCATGGGCGGGGACGCGCCCCAGCTGCTCGCCGTCGAAGCTCCACGAGCCGGTGTCGGGCTGGTCGAACCCCGTCAGCAGGTTGAAGAAGGTCGTCTTGCCGGCACCGTTGGGACCGATCAGGGCCGTGATGACGCCGCGCTGGATCTCGAGGTGCTCGACGTCGACGGCGGTCAGGCCACCGAACCGTCGGGTGACCTCGTCGGCGATGAGGATCGGATCCGGCTTCTCGACACCGGGCACGCAGTCGAGGTCGGCCAGCGCGGCCGCCGCCGCAGCGCGGCGCCCGCCCGGTACGGGGTCGGGGTGGTCGACGGGGGGCACGTGTGGCTCATCCATCGAGCAGCAGCTCCTGTCGATCGCCGAAGACGCCTTGTGGCCTGAACACCGTCAGCAGCACGATCAGCAGGCCGACCATGGCGAGCACCAGCGTCCCGGTCGAGTCCGAGGACTCGAGGAAGCCGGGCATCCAGCCCTGGCGGGCCATCTCGCGCAGGAACTGCGTGGATGCGGTGAACAGGAACCAGAACAGCATCGACCCGATGATGGGGCCGAACGTGGTGGCGGCCCCACCGAGGATCAGGGCCGCGTACGCGAAGAACGTGGTGCGCGGCTCGAAGACCTGGTCGATCACCGACGAGCGCTGGAGCGTCAGCATGATCCCGCCGAGCGAGCCGATCATGCCGCCGAGCACGAGGCTCTGGAGCTTGAACGACACGACGTTCTTGCCCAGCGACCGGGCCGCGTCCTCGTCCTCCCGGATGGCACGCAGCACGCGCCCCCACGGGGAGCGCATCAGCAGCCACACGAGCAGCGTGACGAGCAGCACGACGGCCCAGGTCCACAGCCCGGACCACACGTCCGAGCCGAAGTAGCTCCACTGGCCGACGAGCTTGACGCGGCCGTCGAACGGGTTGAGGCGCGTGAACTCCGGCGCCACGTCGCCGAGGCCGGAGGTGCCGCCCGTGACGTCGGAGGCCCAGCTGGACCGGATGACGCGCCGGAGGATCTCGGAGGCCGCGATGGTCGTGATCGCGAAGTAGTCGCCGCGCAGGCGCAGCGTCGGCAGGCCCAGCAGCAGCGCGAACAGCAGGCCGCCGACCAGACCCATCGGCAGTGCCGCCCACAGCGACCAGCCAGCCCAGGTGACCATGATCCCGACGCCGTAGGCGCCGACCATCGCGAACCCGGCCTGGCCGAAGTTCAGCAGGCCCGTGTAGCCGTAGTGGACGTTGAGGCCGATGACGAGCAGCGCGTAGTAGGCCGCCTGCGTGCCGAAGGCCTCGCGCAGGGCGCTGGTGAAGATGAGTGAGAAGTCCATCGGCTACCCCAGTCTCTCGGCGCGTCCGAGGATGCCCTGTGGTCGCACGAGCAGGACTCCGATCAGGATCAAGAGGGCCCAGACCTCCTTGAGTTCGGAGGAGACCCAGACGACGGACACCTCGGAGGTGATCCCGACGGCGATGCCGCCCACGATCGCCCCGTAGGCGCTGCCGAGCCCGCCGAGGATGATCGCGGCGAACATGAGCAGCAGGAGCTTGAAGCCGTTGAGGTAGTGGACGTTGCCGGTGATGCCCTGGAACACGCCGCCGACCGTGGCCAGCGACCCGCCCAGCACCCACACCATCAGGATCACGCGTGACACGTCGATGCCGGACGCCTCGGCGAGGTCACGGTTGTCGGCGACGGCGCGCATCGCCTTGCCCATCCGCGTGAGCTGGAGCATCGCCGCCACGCCCAGCAGGACGAGCAGGGCGAGCACCATCACCACCACGTCCTTGGGCGGTGTCAGGATCGGCCCGATCTCGAGCGGCGGGCGCTGCTCGATGACGTAGTCCTCGAAGCTGTTGCCGAACCAGAGGCGCAGGGTGCTCTGGTAGAGCAGCGACAGCCCGATGGTCACGGTGAGGAACTGGAAGCCGGACACGCGGCGCTTGCGCAGGCGCGCGAACATGCCCCATTCCTGCAGGCCCCCGAACGCCCCGCCGATGATCACGGCACCCAGCACCGCGAGGACGATCGGGAGTTCCAGCCCGGCGGTGTTGAGGAACCATGCGGTCACGGCGCCGAAGGTGACGAGCTCGCCGTGGGCGAAGTTGATGAGCCCCGTGGTACCGAAGATCAGGGACAGGCCGACGGCCGCGATCGCGATGATCAGCCCCGTCTTGAGGCCCGAGAAGAGGTTCTGGACCAACTTGTCGCCGGTCGACGCGCCGACGACGGCCTCGTCGAAGTCATACCGGATCTGCAGCTGGAGCCCGCCGATGGTCAGCCGCACGTCGCGGATCGGCGAGGCGTCGGTCAGCTCGACGCCGTCGGGCAACGTGTCGGTCAGCAACTCGACCTGGTACTGGCCGGTCGAGTCGGTGATGACCGCCCACGAGCCGTCCTCCGCGCTGGTCGCGCGCCCGACCTCGTTGCCGTCAGCGTCGCGGACGACGACCTCGGCGCCGGGGATCGGGTCCTCGCCGGCCATGAGCGTGCCCGCGAACCCTTCGCCCTCGGCAAGCGCTGCGACCGCCACACCCAGGGTGAGCAGTGCCGTCAGCACCAACGTCGTCAGCAGTCGTGTCACCTGCCGTGCGGCCACGGCACCTCCTCGGTCGCCGCGAGTCTAGGCAGCGTGCCCGGTCCGGCGGGTGGCAATGCCCGAATGGGCGGGATCCGGTCAGGCGAGGTCGAGTCGGACCACCGCGGTGACCGACGTGGACCGGTCCCCGGCACCCAGCCCCGTGCGGGTCGGCACGGGCACGGTCGTGACCGCTGCAGGGCGGCCGAGGACATGGAGGATGGCGGCCGCGGGGGCGGTGGTCAGTTCGCGGTCGGCGGGGCGCGACACCAGCGCGAAGTCCGCGAGGAGGGCGCGCACGGCAGGGGCGGGCAGCTCGAGGTCACCCATGAAGGTGGACGCCGTCCCCTCGCCCACGCCGATCGGGGCCACGTCCAGCGTGGAGATCCCGAGGTCGTGGATCGCCGCGCAGGCGCCGAGGATGTTCGCCGCGGCGTCCAGCACCCCGACCGGCGGCAGGTCGAGGTCGTCGAGCTCGACCCCGGCGACGCGGGCCTCCGCGGTGAACAGGGCGCGGGTCACCTCGAGGGCCATGTCCCGCACCGCGTCGTCGACGGCGACGAACTGCAGCAGGCGCTCGACCTGCTCCCACCGATGGACATCGGGCGTGTCCTCCGGGGCGCGAACGCGAACGCTGAACGCCTGGTGTTCGCCACGGACGACGTGCGCCCAGGTCATCTTGACCGCCCCGCCGCCCAGCGTGCGGACCGCGGCCTCGACGACCTCCAGCGAGGCACCCGCGTCGACCAGTGCACCCAGCAGCATCTCGCCGGTGACCCCGTGCGAGGCGTCGAGGTGGGCGGTGGTCACGGCTCGGCGCTCCCTGGCGGCGTGGCGGCAGCCTAGACCCGTCGGGGCAACGGCTACGCTCGACCGTCGGCGCGATCCGGCGCCGGACGATCCGGGGATGGAACACGATGAGCCTGTCCGACGACACCGCGGGCCTGTTGCTCGTGGTCATGCTGGTGGCCCTGGTCGGGCTCGCCGTGGTCGTGACGGTCATCGGCCTGCGGCTCGCGAAGCTCCGGCGTGACTACTCCGCCGCGCTGGACCGCAGCCGCCGCGAGGACCTGTTCGCCGCCGTCGCGAGCCAACGTGACGAGATCGGCGTGCTCCGCAAGGACATCGCCCTCGTCAACGAGAACACCGAGACCCTGCGCCAGCTGCTGCGCGCGTCGGTCTCGCGCGTCGGTGTCGTCCGGTACGACGCCTTCGAGGACATGGGTGGGCTGCTGTCGTTCTCGGCAGCGCTGCTCGACGAGCACGGCGACGGTGTCGTGATCAGCACCATCAACGGTCGTTCCGAGGCGCGCACGTACGCGAAGGCCGTCCAGGGTGGCGCGAGCACCCACACCCTGTCGCACGAGGAGATCGACGCGATCGACGACGCGATGGCGATGACGGGGCGCTCGGCGAGCGGCCCTGCGGACCGCCGTCCCCGCCGCCGCAAGCGAGCGACCACGTGAGCATCGCCTACCTCGGGCCGGAGGGAACGTTCACCGAGCAGGCGGCGCGACTCGTCGCGGGGCCGAACGAGGTCCTCGTGCCGGCCTCGGACATCGGGGACGTGATCCGACGGGTCGAGGCCGGCGAGACGGACCGGGGCGTGGTCCCGATCGAGAACACCCTCGAGGGTGCGGTGTCCGCCACGCTGGACGCCCTCGCGTTCGACACGGACCTCTTGATCACGGCTGAGCTGGAGCTGCCGGTCACCCTGGTGCTCGCGGGTCCGCGCGAGATCGACTTCGCCGAGGTGACCAGGGTCGAGACCCACCCGATCCCGCTGGCGGGCTGCCGCGCGTGGTTGTCGGCCAACCTGCCCCAGGCCGAGCGCGTGCCGGTGACCTCGACCGCGCGCGCCGCCGCCAACGCGGCCGACGGCGACGGCACGACGCTGGCGATCGTCAACCAGCTGGCCGCCGAGCGCTACGGGCTGACCGTCCTCGCGCGCGACATCGCCGAGTCGACCAACGCCACCCGCTTCGTCGTGATGGGCCGTGACCTGGCACCGCCGACCGGCTGGGACAAGACGTCCACGGTCGTGTTCATCGAGACCAACCGCCCCGGTGCGCTGCTGCAGCTGCTCGAGATCTTCGCCGAGCGCGACCTCAACCTCACCAAGATCGAGTCGCGCCCCACCAAGCACGAACTGGGCGACTACTGCTTCTTCGTCGACTGCGAGGGCCACATCGCCGACGAGCGTGTCGGTGATGCGCTGGCCGCGGTGCACCGGACCCAGCGTGACGTCAAGGTGCTGGGTTCGTACCGCCGGTCCGGTGCGCGCCAGCCCGACGAGGCCGACCGCATCGCGCGTGACGACGCCGCCTACCGCGACGCCGCGGCGTGGCTGTCCGGCTGGCGGGCGCGCATCACCGACTGACGTCGCCGCGCCCCGTCAGTCCGTGAGGGGCACGCGCAGCAGGTGGTCGCCGCGCAGCGAGCCGACGTAGAGGTGGCCGTCGTGCTCGCGGGCACCGGTCGACATGAAGAACGCGTCGCCGTGCGCCTGCAGGTTGTGGACGACCGTGCCGTCGCCGTCGAGGCCGACGACGAACGCCAGCTCCTCCGGGTGGGGCTGCAGCCGCTCGGGGATGCGCCACACGATCCGGCGCAGCACGGCGGGCTTGGACGACAGCAGGTCCAGCAGCCGTTGGCGGGTCGAGAACAGCGCGACCCAGAACGTGCCGGTCGGTCCGGTCGACAGGTTGTCGGGGAAGCCGGGCAGGGTGGCGAACACGTCGTCCGTGCCCGCCCGGTCCCCGGTCAGCCAGAGGCGCCGGATGCGGTACTCGGTGGTCTCGTTGACGAGGACGAAGGACTCGTCGGGGGCCAACGCCACGCCGTTGGCGAAGTTGAGGCCGGACAGCACGGTGGTGACGGTGCCGTCGGGATCGCGGCGCATCAGGCGGCCGGTGCCGCTGTGCTCGAGCGCGTCGCCGCGGTAGTGCTGCAGCGAGAAGCGCTGCGACGAGTCGCTGAAGAAGATCGTCCCGTCGGTGGCAACCGCGGCGTTGTTGGTGAACAGCATCGGCCGGCCCTCGTGCTCGCCGACCAGCACCTCGATGGTCCCGGTGTCGACGTCGACGGCCAGCAGCCCGCGGTACGCGTCGCACACCAGCAGGCGCCCGTCCGGCAGCAGTTCGACGCCCAGCGGTCGCCCGCCGGTCTGGGCGACGCGTCGGACGCGGTCGCCGTCGGCGGAGACGGCCTGGATCGAGCCGTCGATCGTGCCCGTGTAGATGGTCCCGTCGGCGGCGACCACGACGTCCTCGGGGCCCTCGTCCAGGACCGGGATGCGGGTGCCGGCGAGCAGGCGGTCGTTGGGGGCGTAGGGGCCGGTCAGGCCGCTGTCGGCCGGCGGTGTCCACACCGTGGGGCGCAGCGCCGGCGGTGGCGTGGCGAGGTCGGCAGGGGGGTTCGGCACGGCAGGCTCCCGGTCGCGTGGCATCGGCCGCAGGCTAGGACGCCGGAGCGCACGGGGCGCGGGGGACGGGCTTGTAGCCTGCAGCGACCGACCGGAACCGCCGACCGCCCGAGGTGAGCGATGATCGACCCGGCCCTGCTGCGTGACGACCACCTGGCGTCGACCACGTCCGCACTCGCGCGCCGTGGCCTCTCGAGCGACGACGTCCAGCGGCTGGTGGACCTCGACGCGGCACGTCGTTCGACGATCACCGCCCTGGAGCAGGCCCGCGCCGAGCAGAAGGAGGCGTCGAAGGCCATCGGCTCGGCGTCGCCCGACGAGCGCCCCGCGATGATCGAACGCGCCAGCGCCCTGAAGGCCACGGTCACCGAGTTGGAGGAGCAGCAGGCTGCGGCCGCCGCGGCGTTCGACGACGCGATGGTCCGCGTCCCGAACCTGCCCCACCCCGACGCCCCCGACGGCAACGAGGGCGACGGCGTCGTCCTCCGCACGGTCGGCGAGCGCCCGACCTTCGACTTCGAGATCCGCGACCACGTCGACATCCTCGAGGCGGCCGGGGCGCTGGACCTGGCCCGGGGCGCGAAGGTGTCCGGGGCGCGGTTCGTCTACCTGATGGGTGCAGGCGCGATGCTCGAGTTGGCGCTGGTCCGCTACGCGCTGGACATCGCGGCCGCGCACGGCCACACCGCCGTGATCCCGCCGGTGCTCGTCCGCCGGGAGGCGATGTTCGGGACCGGCTTCCTGCCGACCGACGAGCAGCAGATCTTCCGCACCGACGAGCGCGACGACCTCTACCTGACCGGCACGTCCGAGGTGACGCTGGCCGGCCTGCACCTCGACGAGATCCTCGACGAGGTGCCGCTCCGCTACGCCGGCTACTCGCCGTGCTTCCGCCGTGAGGCCGGGACCTACGGCAAGGACACCCGCGGGATGTTCCGCGTGCACCAGTTCAACAAGGTCGAGCTGTTCTCGTTCGTCGCGCCCGAGGACGCCGACGCCGAGCACGAGCGCATCCTGTCGATCGAGGAGCAGATCTTCAGCGGGCTGGGCCTGCACTACCAGGTGGTCGACATCCCGATCGGCGACCTCGGCAACTCGGCGGCGCGCAAGTTCGACATCGAGGCGTGGATGCCGGGTCAGGAGGCCTTCCGCGAGGTCACCTCGACGTCCAACACCACCGACTACCAGGCGCGCCGGCTGGCCTGCCGCTACCGGACCGAGGACGGCTCGACCGCGCTGGTGCACACGCTGAACGGGACGGCGCTGGCCGTGACCCGCGCGATCATCGCCTTGGTCGAGACCCACCAGCGCCCGGACGGCACGGTGGACGTGCCCGAGGCGTTGCAGCCCTACGTCGGCGCCGAGGTCCTGTTCGCCTGACCGGCGTCCGCGCGACGACTGCGGTCGTCTGGTTCGATGTCGCCGGGGTGACGGACATTCGGGTCCGCGTGCGGTGAGGGTGTCGCCGAGACAACCGGGGGGGGGCGTCGTGGTCGCGAGATCTCGGAAGCGTTCGTGGCGGTGGGCAGTCGCGGGTGGAGCGGCCCTCGCGATGGCGGCTGTCGGCCCGCTGCAGACCGGTGTGGCCCAGGAAGCAGGCGCAGACGCGGCCGAGGTCGTCCGAGTGGGAGGGACGAGCCGTGTCGACACCGCGGTCGCGGCATCACGGGCGTACTTCGACATGGCGGATGAGATCATCCTCGCGACAGCGCGCAACTACCCGGACGCACTTGCCGCAGGACCATTGGCCCGTGTGCAGCGTGGTCCCATCCTCCTGACGGAACCCGGCGCACTTCCGGATTCTGTGGCGGCCGAGATCCGGCGACTGGGCGCGACCCGGGTCACCATCGTGGGTCTCGAAGGTGCTGTGCCCTCCAACGTCGAGTCCGACGTGCGAGCGCTCGGTGTCGAGGTGCGGCGGCTCGGTGGCGTCGACCGGTATGAGACGGCCCGCCTGATCGCTGCGGAGATCGGTGCGCCAGATGGCAGGGTCACCGTGGCTCTGGGGCGCGGTCGCGATGCTGGTTCGGGGTTCGCCGACGCGCTGACGGCGGGCACGATCGGGATGACCGATGCCGTCGTGCCCACCCTCCTGACGGCGACGGACACGCTGCCACCGCCCACCCGGGAGGCGCTGGAAGCAGCCGGCGGGGTGGATGCCACGATCATCGGTGGCGAGGCGGCCGTCTCGGCGGGGGTGGAGTCGCAGGTCGATGACCTGGTCCGCGACGTTGAACGGCTCTTCGGCGCCAGCCGGTACGCCACGTCGGTCGTGGTCGCCGACGCGATCTCCCGCGGGGTTCGTGAGCCGGAGGAACTGGTGGTCGCCACAGGAGCGGCGTTTCCGGACAGCCTCGTGGCGGGCGCTCTGACCGGACGCCTGCAGGCCCCGATCGTCCTCGTCCCGCCGCGACTGACCGGAGGGCCGGGGACGCCTTCTGAACGGCTCTCCGCCGCCCACCCCGAGGTCGCGAACCATCTCGTGGACGTCTGCCCGACCGTGCGTCGTGTCGTGATCCTGGGCCTGGAAGGTGCCGTGTCGGCAGAGGTTGAAGGGGCCATCAACCAGCTGTTGACGTGCTCCAAGGCGCCGCCTGCTGAGCCGTTGACGGTTCAGGAGCGCAGGGACGGCGACTCGTTCGTGGCCAGCGACGGCGTGGAGTACCGCGTGGGGATGATCAACACGCCCGAGATGAGCGAGTGCGGTGGCCCCGAGGCAGCGGACCAGACCTACGCGTTGTTGGCTGACGGCTTCACGGTCGAGGCCTACTCCGGCGACAACTCGGGCCGCTCCGTGGCTCGCGTCCACACCGTCGAGGGCACCGACCTTGGCGTCTGGTTGGCCCGCAACGGCTGGGCCGACGACCGCTACCTCGACGGCTTTCGCCACGAGTACCCGGCCTATGCGCGTGAGCTCGACGACGCATTCGCTGCCGCTGAAGCCGAGGGCGCGGGGCTCTGGGGGTCGTGCTGGGCGTCACCGCCGTCCGAGCCGAGCAGTTCGCGGCACGCGGGGCTCGCCGCATGGTCGGCCGGCTGATGAGGGAGGCGGCGCCCCAGCCCGTCGTCGGTAGCCTTGCCGGCGTTCCGTGGAGGGTTGGCCGAGCGGACGAAGGCAACGGTCTTGAAAACCGTCGTACGGGGTGACTCGTACCGTGGGTTCGAATCCCACACCCTCCGCTCATCCCGATGAGTCGAGTGCATCGGTTGTGCCCACATGCGGGCACAACGGATGCACCCGGTTGGCTGCTCAGTCGGTGTCGGGCGACTCCGCGGAGTCGTCGCGGCTCGGCCACAGGCGCTCGATCTCGGCGTTGAGTTCGGCGCCCAGCAGCACCGAGAACGCCGAGACGTAGAACCACAGCAGCACGGCGAGGGGGCCGGCGATCGGTTGGTAGCCGCTGTCGGCAGACAGCAGGTTGCCGAGGTACAGCCGCAGGCCGAGCGATCCGAGCAGGCCCAGCACCATCGCCAGCGCGGCGCCCGGCAGGTCGCGGTGCCACGGCGTCCACCACGGCGCGGCCAGGTGGTAGAGGACGGCGGTGAGGGCGGTGACGACCACCGCCGCCAGCGGCCAGTACAGGACGCTCCAGGTGGCGGCGACCCCCGTCACGCCGAGCCACTCCTCGATCGTCCCGCCGAAGGAGGGGCCGGCGACGACCAGCGGCAGCAGCGAGATCGACGCGACGATCACACCGACCGTCAGCGCGTAGCCCCACAGGCGCTGCTGCCAGCCGGTCCGGGTCTCTTCGAGGTCGTAGGCGATGGTGATCGCGGTGGTCACGACCCGGACCGCGCGCGAGGCGGACAGGAACGTCAGCACGAACCCGATGGTCAGGACGGACCCCTGGGCGTCGCGCAGCAGCGCATCGAGCAGGGGATCGATCGTGCCGGTCAGGGTCGACTCGCTGAGCACCGTCCCGGCCGCCGAGCGGATGTCGGCCGCGACCTCGATCGCCCAGTTGGCACCGAACAGGTCGCCCACGACGCCCACACCCGACAGGACCGTCACCAACAGGGGCGGCAGGGACAACAGGACGAAGAAGGCGATCTCGGCCGCGAGGCCCGGGACGCGGTCGTCGATCGTGTCGTCGATGGTGGCGACGACGAGGGTGACGGCGGGGCGCAGGCGCGGCGGGGCGCCCTCGATGAGGCGTTGCGTGATGGGGTGCATGGTGCGCGAGGGTACGAACGCGCCGGGCCCGCGTTCGCCGTTGGTGCACACCTTCGCTACGCTCCCCGACGCTGCAGGCTTGCCTGCGGGCGCCAGGAGGCATCGCCTAGTCCGGTTTATGGCGCGGGACTGCTAATCCCGTTGGGTCGTCTACGGCCCTCGAGGGTTCGAATCCCTCTGCCTCCGCCAACACCACATACTTGCACCACCCGCGCGGGTAGCTCAGTCCGGATAGAGCACCTGACTACGGATCAGGCGGCCGGGGGTTCGAATCCCTCCCCGCGCGCGACACACGAACGGCCCTCCACCACCGGTGGGGGGCCGTTCTGTCGTTCGTCACCTCGCGCGGCCGGGGGTTGCCGGGGCGTCGTCAGGCGATCTCGTCGGCCGGTAGCACGAAGTCAGGTAGTTCGAGGCGCTCCCGCAGGTGCCGAGCCAGCAGGCGGATCTCGTTGACCTTGGGGAACAGGTCGCGGGCCGACTCCGCATCGCCGGCGACCGCCGAGGTGTAGGCCGCTTCGGTCTGTTGGAGCAGGACGTGGAGTCGGTCGAGGATTGGGTCGATCGGATGGGGGTCCATGTCCCAGTCATACGTGACCCGGTGATGACTAGATAGTCACGTTGACAGATCCGAGCCGAATGGATCATCCACGCTCGGGTCGGGGCGCGCAGATGCGTCAGTACAGCAGGATCCGCACGACGGATGCGATCACCACGAGCACCGCGAGTGCCCCGGCGACGTGGTCGACGTGGCGCTGGTGGGCCTCGGCGGACGCGGCCAGGTTCGCCGCGACTCGCTGCGTCAACAGGAAGTCGGACTCGGTCATCGGTGGCCTTCCCGGTCGTACGGGCACCACGCGGACGTGGCACTCCCGCTTCGCGCCCGATTGTCCGCGTTCGTCCGCGT
>JBFJMP010000029.1:0-12216 GCA_041633895.1 Nitriliruptoraceae bacterium | reverse complement strand
CGCCGCTCGAGCCTGCTGATGCGCCCGATGATCTCCATCGGCTGCATGTCGATGTCCGGGCGCTCGCGGCGCCACTGGTCCGCGATGTCGTCGACGCCGTCTCGTTCCATGGATCCAGCATATCTCTTGACATCAAGATAACCGTGGGATTCGATGTCTCTCAACGTCAAGACATCTCCGCATCGGCACCCACATGCTCGCCAACCTGCTGACCGCCGCCGTCGCCCCGATCGTCTGGGGCAGCACGTACCTGGTGACGACGGAGCTCCTGCCGCCGGGCCGACCGCTCCTCGCCGCGACGCTGCGCGCGCTGCCGGTCGGGCTCGTGCTGACCATCGCCGCACGCCAACGGCCCCACGGGGTGTGGTGGTGGCGGATGACCGTCCTCGGCACGCTCAACATCGGGGCGTTCTTCGCGCTGCTGTTCGTGGCCGCCTATCGCCTGCCCGGTGGGGTGGCCGCCACCGCGGGGGCCGTCCAACCGTTGATCGTCGCGGGCCTGGGCGCGGTCCTGCTCGGCGAGGCATTCACCCGTCGCACCGCGGCGGCGGGACTGACGGGGCTGGTGGGAGTGGGACTGCTGGTCCTGGGTCCCGAGGCGCAGCTGGACCCCATCGGCCTCGCGGCTGCCCTCGGCGGGACCATGAGCATGGCGACCGGAGTGGTGCTGACGAAGCGCTGGGGGCGGCCGGTCGGCCTGTTGACCGCGACGGGCTGGCAGCTGACGGTCGGCGGACTGCTGCTCGTCCCCGTGGCACTGCTCGTCGAGGGCGCCCCGCCGGCGCTGACCGCGACGAACGTCGGTGGTCTGCTCTGGCTTGGGATCGCCGGCACCGGCCTGGCCTACAGCATGTGGTTCCGGGGGATCGAGCGGCTGCCCGTCGGGTCGCTGACCTTCCTCGCCCTCATCTCCCCACTCGTGGCCACCGTGGCCGGATGGATCGTCCTCGACCAGTCCCTCACCCCGGTCCAGTTGGCCGGTGGCGTCCTCGTGCTGGCTGCCGTGGTCGCCCCGCAGATCCCTCGGCGCGGACCGGCGCCCGTCCTGGGCCTCGCGCCCGAGCCGCAGGCGTGCGCGAGCTGAGCACCCGGGGTCACTCGTCGCGTCCCCAGCGTTCGACGACCTCGGGTGGGACGAACTCGGACGGGTCGTGGTCGCCCTTCATCTCCACGTACGGGGGCGGCGGTTCGTGTCCCCACCGGCGCATGCCCTTCTCGATCTCGGCGATCACGCGCTCACACACCTCGACGCGGGCGTGGCGCTTCGACTCGGCGGAGATGACGTACCACGGTGCCGCCGGATGGTCGGTCAGCGCCAGCATGTCCTCGACGGCGACCTCGTACTCCGGGCGCCGGTCCCGGTTGCGCCAGTCCTCCTCGGTGAGCTTCCACGACTTGAGTGGGTCACGAGCGCGGCGTTCGAAGCGCGCCAACTGCTCCTCCGCCGAGATGTGGAGCCAGAACTTGACGATGATCGTGCCCTCGTCGGTCAGCATCTGTTCGAACTCGGCGATCTCGCGGTACGCGCGCCGCCACTGCTCCTCGCGCGCGAATCCCTCCACCCGTTCGACCAGCACCCGCCCGTACCACGAGCGGTCGAACACGACCATGCCGCCCTCCCCCGGCAGGTAGGGCCAGAAGCGCCACAGGAAGTGGTGCCGTGCCTCGCGCGGGGTCGGGGCGGCGTACTGCATGACCGTGACGTGGCGCGGGTCGATCGGGCTGACCAGGCGCTTGATGCACCCGCCCTTGCCGGAGGCATCCCAGCCCTCGAAGACGACGCACAGGCCCGGCCCCACCGACGAGCCCAGCTGACCTCCCAGGCTCAGCCGCAACACCTGCAGGCGCGTCCACGCCGCCTCCAAGCGCTTCCGTTCCTGCGAGCGTGTCAGCCCTGCGCTCAGGTCGATCCCGTCCAGGCGTCCCACCGCAACTCCTCGTCCACGCCAAGGATGCACGGTCGGGCGCCGTCGCGGCAGGGAATCGACCCACCGATGGCGAACATACGTGCGGACCTGCCCGTCGCAGGTTCGTCACGGGAGTCGGGTTGCGTCGTCGTGCGGCCCGCCCCGTCGTCCCCGTCGTCAGGGCGGCCCATGAAGGGGAGTTCATGAGAAGGTCCACGCGCGGTTCCACCGTCGTCGTCGCCCTGTGCGCGCTCGTCCTGGTCGCCGCTGGCGACGTTCCGGCACCGACCGACGAGCAGGCGGCCAACCTGGCCATCCCCTGCGACGATCCGTTCGAGCCCACGGGGGAAACGGTGCCGACGGACGTCATCGCGACCGACATCGAGGTCACGACGGCTGACGGCAGCACCGTGACCGGCTGCCTCGTCCACCCGGCTGGCGACGCCCCCGTGGTCGACCTCGTCGTGTTCGCCCACGGTCAGGGACACACGGTGCAGAACGCGTGGCGCCGGCACATGTGGGAGGTCGCGGGACACGGCGCCGCCACCATCGCCGTGAACTTCCGCGACAACTTCGCCTTCCCGACCCACCAGGGCGCGGAGGACGTCATCGCCTCCACGCACTGGGCCCTCGAACGGTTCCCCGACGTCGAGCGCACGATCCTGTTCGGCGTGTCGATGGGCGGTGCCGTGTCCGGGACGGCGCTGGTGAAGTCCGCCGACCTGCCGGCGGGGCTCTACGACCTGTGGTTCGACGTCGAGGGCGTCTCCATGGTGTGGGAGACCTGGGCGGAGGCACGTGCGGCCGAGCCGGCCATCGCCGACGGCATCGAGCGCGACATGGGCGGCACGCCGCTGGAGGTGCCCGATCGCTACATCGACGGCTCGCCAGCGATGAACGCCGACGCGATGGCCGCGGCCGGGCTGCAGGGCGCCGTCCTCGTCCACGCACCGTTCGACGGTCGGGTGGCGTACTGGCAGGGGCGCGAGATGGCCCTGGCCCTCGACGGCGCCGGGATCCCCTACGAGTTCCACACCGTGGTGCAGGGCAACGGGAGCGAGGCCGGCAGCGACAGCACACCCCTGAAGCTGGTCCCGGGCGTGGGCAGCGACCTCGAGGACGTCAGCGACCAGACCGTCGGTCTGGCGGGCCATGCCTCGGAGCGCGATCCCAACCACCCGGTCATGCGCACCGCCCTCGATCGCCTCGTCGCGATCCTCGACGGTGCGGCCCTCGCACCCTCGGAGTCGATCGCCGACCTCGCCGGCCCCGACGACGAGCCGTCCGAGGGCGAGCCCTCGGAACCGTCGGAGCCCTCCGAACCCACCGCGCCGACGGAGGGCGACGGCGACAGCACGTCCGTGGGTCGCAGCGACGAGCCGACGCTGCCCGCGACGGGCGGCGGCCTCGGGGCGTTGGCCCTCGCCGCCCTGGGGGCCGCGACCGTTGGCCGCGGTCGCCGTCGGGCCTGACAACGGCCGGACCGGCTGGGCCGTTCGGCAGTCCGCCGAGGGACCTTCGGCACTGCCGGGCTGATCGTGACGTTCGTACGTTCCATGTGACGGGTCGGCAGACCGTCCCGTCACCATGCGGAACGGAACGGACGCACGATGAAGCGGCTCCTCGTACTCGGGGCAGGGACGGCCGGCACCATGGTCGTCAACAAGTTGCGGTCGCGGCTCACGGACGAGTGGCAGATCACCGTCGTGGACCAGGACAGCACCCACCACTACCAGCCGGGCTGGCTGTTCGTCCCGTTCGGCAAGGCCGATCCCGACGACCTCACCCGACCCCGGTCGAAGACACTGCCGGCCGGCGTCGACCTGGTCCTCGGTGAGATCGACCGCGTGGACACGGAACGCGACACGGTCGTCCTCGCCAACGGCACCGAGTTGGCCTACGACCAGCTCGTGATCGCCACGGGGACCACCCCACGCCCCGACCAGACGCCGGGCATGGACGGTGCGGGATGGCGGACCAACGTCTTCGACTTCTACACGGCCGACGGCGCTGCCGCACTGCGTGACCGGCTGGCGACCTTCGACGGCGGTCGCATCGTCGTCCACGTGACCGAGATGCCGATCAAGTGCCCCGTCGCCCCCCTGGAGTTCGCCTTCCTGGCCGACGACCACTTCCGCAAGCTCGGACTCCGCGACGCCGTCGACATCACCTACGTCACGCCGCTGGACGGGGCGTTCACGAAGCCGGTCGCATCGAAGCTGCTGGGCGGCATGCTCGACGAACGCAAGATCCACCTCGAACCCGACTTCGTCATCGAACGGGTCGACAACGAGATGGGCGCGATCGTCAGCTACGACGAGCGCGAGATCCCGTTCGACCTCCTCGTGACCGTGCCCCTGAACATGGGTGCCGACTTCGTGGGCCGCAGCGGGCTCGGCGACGACCTCAACTACGTGCGGGTCGACCAGCACACGTTCCTGGCGCGCGACCTCGACAACGTGTTCGCGATCGGCGACGCCGCCGACCTGCCGACGTCCAAGGCGGGTTCCGTCGCCCACTTCGCCGTCGACGTGTTCACGGACAACTTCCTCGACCACATCGCCGGGCTGCCGATGGAGCGTTCGTTCGACGGGCACGCCAACTGCTTCGTGGAGAGCGGCGACGGCAAGGCCCTGCTGCTGGACTTCAACTACGAGACCCAGCCGCTGACCGGCAAGTACCCCTACCCCGGGATCGGGCCGCTCAGCCTGCTCGCGGAGACGCGAGCGAACCACCTCGGGAAGCAGGCATTCCAGTGGATCTACTGGCACCTGCTGCTCCCCGGGCACCACCTTCCCGTCGCGACCGAGATGTCGATGCGCGGCAAGCACGAGGCGACCGAGCCTCAGGACAAGGAACTGGAGGCATCACGATGAGCACGGCAACCCTGGCAGGCCGCGACGTCCACGTGGACGCAGAGGGCTTCCTCACCGAGTACGACGAGTGGGACGACGACCTCGCGAAGGTCCTCGCCGCCAACATCGGCGTCGACCTCACCGACGAGCACTGGGCAGCGATCCGGTTCCTGCGTGAGGACTTCGTCGCCGAGGGCGAGACCCCGACGCTGCGCCGCGTCACGAACGTCGGCGGCATCGCGACCAAGGACCTGTTCCGCCTCTTCCCGGGCAAGCCCGCCAAGAAGATGGCCTACATCGCCGGGCTCCCCAAGCCCGTCGGCTGCGTCTGAAGGAGGACGACATGAGCACCACGCTGGACACCGCCCCCATCCCGAGCTTCGAGGACGAGGACTCCGGCCCGCGCAAGATCGCGATCATCTGCTCGAAGGGTTCGCTCGACATGGCCTACCCCGGCCTGGTGCTGGCGAACGCGGCGCTCGGTGAAGGCATCGAGACCCACATGTTCTTCACGTTCTGGGGCTTCGACATCATCAACAAGAAGACCCTCGACCACCTCCAGTTCAGCCCGGTCGGCAACCCCGCGACCCACATGCCCACCGCACTCATGGGTCTGCCGGGCATGCAGGCCTTCGCGACGCACATGATGAAGAAGCAGATCGAAGGCCTCGACGTCCCCGCGGTCCCCGAGTTCCTCGACCTGATCACTGACGCCGGTGGGCACCTCTGGGCGTGCCGCATGTCCGCGGACATGATGCACCTCGACGAGGACGACCTGCACGACGAGGTCGAGGGGATCATCAGCGCCTCGGACTTCATGGAGCTGAGCAAGGGCGCGCAACTGCTGTTCATCTGACGCAAAGGACGGACCGTGGCGTCGATCTGGCTCAAGGACTTCACCGACGGATCGGCGGAGGAACGCGACCTGCTGGGAGGCAAGGGCGCGAACCTGGCCGAGATGACCAGTCTCGGCCTCCCGGTCCCCCCAGGCTTCACCGTCACGACGGAGGCCTGTCGGGCGTTCGTCGATGCCGGCAACCAGTTGCCGGCGGAGCTCGTGCAACTGGTGGACGACGCCATCGTGCGGCTCGAGGAGGCTCGGGGCCTCCGCTTCGGTGACCCCGACGATCCCCTCCTGCTGTCCGTGCGCTCCGGGGCGAAGTTCTCGATGCCCGGCATGATGGACACGGTCCTCGACCTCGGCCTGAATCCGACGTCGGTCAAGGGCCTGGCAACCGTGCTCGGCGACGCCGGCGTCGCCATGGACCGCTGGCGGCGGCTCACCGAGATGTATGCCCGCGTGGTCCTCGGCGTACCGGACGAGGCGCTCGCGAGCGTGCGGGACGCCGCCCTCGCGGCGGCGGGCGTTGCCGACGCGTCGGCGCTCGACGCCGACCGCACGGAGCGACTCATCGAGAACTACCGCGCCGTGGTGCTCGCCACGACGGGGGCGCCGTTCCCCGACGAGCCACGGGTGCAGCTGCTGACCGCCATCGCGGCCGTCTTCGAGTCCTGGAACGGCAGACGCGCACGCGACTACCGCCGGATGGAACACATCTCGGACGACCTCGGCACGGCCGTGAACGTCCAGGCGATGGTCTTCGGCAACCATGCCGCGGACTCGGGCACAGGCGTCGTGTTCACGCGCGACCCGGCGACCGGTGCCCCCACGCACTACGGCGACTGGCTTTCCGGTGCCCAGGGCGAGGACGTCGTCGCCGGCATCCGGACGACCCAGCCGCTGTCGTCCCTCGCTGACGAACTGCCCGACGCGGCCGCCGAACTCGACGTCGCCCTCGACCGGCTCGAGGCGCGCTATCGCGACATGTGTGACGTCGAGTTCACGATCGAGCGCGGGACGCTGTGGATCCTGCAGACGCGCGTCGGCAAACGCAGTGCGATGGCGGCACTGCGCATCGCCGTCGACCTCGTCGACGAAGGACTCATCGACGAACGCGAGGCCGTCCGACGGTTCCGGCCGGAACAACTCGAGCGACTGCTCCACCCGCGCTTCGACCCCGCCGCCCCCCGCACCCACCTCGCGGACGGACTTGGCGCCTCGCCGGGTGCTGCCTCGGGGATCGTGGCCTTCACCGCGGACGACGCGGAGGCCCGCGCCGCGGAGGGCCACGACGTGATCCTCGTCCGGCCCGAGACCTCACCCGACGACCTGCACGGCCTGATGGCCGCCCGCGGCATCCTGACCAGCCGTGGCGGCCTCGTGAGCCACGCGGCCGTCGTGGCGCGTGGCATGGGGCGTCCAGCCGTCTGTGGCGCCGACGCCCTCCACATCGACGTGGCTGCGGGCCGCTTCGAGGTCGGCGACGTCGTCGTGGTGGCTGGCGATGTCGTGTCGATCGACGGCACGACCGGTGAGGTCGCCCTCGGGTCGGTCCCCGTCGTCGCCCCGGAGCGCTCGGCCCAACTCGACCGACTGCTGGGCTGGGCCGACGACCTGCGGCGCCTGGGCGTCCGTGCCAACGCCGACACCGCCGAGGACGCCGCACGCGCCCGCGAGATGGGGGCCGAGGGCATCGGCCTGTGCCGTACGGAGCACATGTTCCTCGGTGACCGCCTGCCCGTCCTGCAGGACGTCATCCTCGCGGAGGACGAGGTCACGCGCACCCGTGCCCTGGAACGACTCCACGTCGTCCAGCGTCAGGACTTCGAGGACCTCCTCGAGGCGATGGACGGCCTGCCGGTCACGGTACGCCTGCTCGACCCCCCACTCCATGAGTTCCTCCCGGACCTCACCGACCTCTACATCCGCCGTGCGACGGGCGAGCTCTCCCCCGATGAACTGGAGTTGCTCGACGCTGCCGAGCACTGGCAGGAACACAACCCCATGCTCGGGATCCGTGGGGTCCGCCTCGCCATCCTGCAGCCCGACCTGTACCAGATGCAGGTCCGCGCGCTCACCGAGGCGGCCATTGCCCGCCGCGCCGCGGGCGGGGACCCGCACGTCCAGATCATGATCCCGCTGTCCGTCAGCGGGCCCGAACTCCGCCATGCACTCGCAATCGTCACGGGCGCCGTCCACGACGCCTGCCAGCTCGCACGAGTGCAGTTGCCGGTGCCGGTCGGGACGATGATCGAGACGCCGCGGGCGGCGCTGCGAGCTGGCGAGCTGGCCCACGACGTGGACTTCTGTTCCTTCGGCACCAACGACCTGACCCAGTTGACGTACGGGTTCTCCCGCGACGATGTCGAGGCCCGCCTGGTCCCCCGCTACCTCGAGCTCGGGCTGCTCGACCACGACCCGTTCGCCACGATCGACGTCGACGGCGTGGGACGACTGGTCACTGATGCGGTGGCGGCCGCTCGGTCCGCGGATCCCGACGTGGAACTGGGCGTGTGCGGCGAACACGGCGGCGACGCCGAGAGCATCGCGTTCTTCCAGGACGCGGGCCTGGACTACGTGTCGTGCAGTCCGTTCCGCCTGCCGGTGGCCCGCCTCGCGGCCGCCCACGCGGCCATCGAGGCCGAGCTCACGAACCCGGCTTGACCGTCCGCGCGTGGATCTCGAGCGTGAGCGGCGTGGGCCAGCCTGACGATCCGGTCCGCATCGTCGCGGGTGGCATCGTCATACGCCGTCAACACGCACCGGCAGGGCGGGTTCACAACTCCACAGGCGTGGAGATCTCGAACACCCGATCGGGGGGCAGGCGGAAGTAGACCGCCGCGCTCGTCGCGTTGCGGCGGAGGAACGCAAAGAGGTGCTCGCGCCAGCGTGCCATCCCGGGCATGTCGTCGGCGACGACGACCGACTCGCGCCCCACGAAGTACGTCGCGTCCTCGCGCTCGATACCGGCGTGCACCTCGAGGTCACGTCCCACCACAGGACGATCCATGAATCCATAGTGCAACTCGATCGCCTCGATGCCGTCCCCGAGGTCTCTCCGGGACACCCGCCTCACGGGATGCACGCGGGGCACGCGTTCCGTCACCACGTTGACCATGACGACGTGATCATGAAGCACACGATTGGAGCGGAAGTTGTAGAGCAGCGGCGGGGGCGCCATACCGGACACCCCGAAGAGGTACACGGCCGTGCCCGCCACACGGGGCGGGTTGCCGAGCAGCGCGTGCTGGAGAAAGGCATCCAGGGGTGTCTGGCCACGACGGCCACGTTCTCGGATGATCCGCCGTCCGGTGAACCACGTCGTGAGCACGGCCACCAGCGCGCCGCCGACCACGAGCGGGAACCAGCCACCGTGCGGCACCTTGGGAAGATTCGCACCAAGGAAGGCGAGGTCCACGAGGAGGAACGCACCGCAGACGGCACCCGCCCGGATCACCGGCCAGCCGAAGTGGCTCCTGGCCACGAGGTAGAAGAGCAACGTCGTGATGACCATGGTCATCGTGACAGCGACACCGTAGGCCGCAGCCAGCCGACTCGAGGTCTGGAAGCCGACGACCAGCCCGATGCAGGCCACCATCAGGACCCAGTTCACCCCGGGCACGTAGATCTGACCACGCTCGGTGGCTGACGTGTGGACGACCTTCATCCGCGGCAGGTAGCCGAAGCGTGCGGCCTGCATGGTCAGTGAGAACGCGCCGGAGATCAGCGCCTGGGACGCGATGACGGCTGCTGCGGTGGCCAGCAGGGTCAGGGGCAACGAGGCCCACGACGGGGCGAGTCGGTAGAAGGGACTGTCGATCGACGCCGGTCGCGACAGCAGGAGTGCCCCCTGTCCGAAGTAGTTGAGCAGCAGGGCCGGCAGGACGACCGCGAACCAACCGCGGGTGATCGGGCGGCGACCGAAGTGGCCGAGGTCCGCGTACAGGGCCTCGCCGCCGGTCACCACGAGGAAGACCGACCCCAACGCGAGAAGACCCGTCATCCCGTTCTCGAGGAAGAACCGAGCCGCGTGATGGGGACTCAACGCGGCGAGGACTCGGGGTTGGTGCACGATCGACGAGACGCCCAGCACGGCGATGACGACGAACCAGATCATCATGATCGGACCGAAGGCCCGTCCCACCACCCCTGTGCCCTGACGCTGCACGGAGAACAGCGCCACGAGGACGGCCACGGACACGGGGACCGCGTAGTGCGCCAGTCCTGGCGCAGCCACCTCGGTCCCCTCGACGGCCGCCAGGACCGAGATCGCGGGGGTGATCATCCCGTCGCCGTACAGCAGTGCCGTCCCGAAGAGGCCGAGCAGAATCGGGGTCCGGATGCGCCGCGCCGGCCGGGTGACCTGCGGGAGCAACGAGGTGAGCACCAGGATCCCGCCCTCACCATCGTTGTCCGCCCGGATCACGAAGACGAGGTACTTCACGGAGACCACGACGACCAGGGACCAGACGATGAGTGACAGCACGCCGAGGACGTTGGTCTCGGTGACGGCGAGTGCGTGCCCCGTGGCCTGGAAGGACTCGCGCAGGGCGTACAGCGGGCTGGTACCGATGTCCCCGTAGACGATCCCCAGCGCCCCGAGGACCAGCAGGCGCTGTTGCCCACCGCGTTCTGCACCACCGTCGGTGCCTGTCAGGGGCGTCCCGCCTCGTGGCGAGGCTCGCGATTGCGGCGGGTCCTCATCGCTGCTCCCCGTTCGAACTCACGCCAAGGGTCCCACCAAACAGAGGACCATCGGCCCCCGACAGTAACCCGAACAGCACGGGTCAGGCGTCTCGGGCTGGCGCATCATCGAAGCAAGCGATCCCACCACGAAGCACCGCCTACGGGACGCAGGAGAACCCCAATGACAACGTCCACCATCACGACCCCCACCGACCTCTCGGTCGAGGCCCCGAAGCTCACCCTGTCCATCGGCAGCACGCGGATCATCTCGGCGATCGCGTTCTTCGCGATCATCGTCGGTGCGTTCTCGGCCCTCGGTGGCGTGTTCGGTGCCGTGTACACCTACCGCGAAGCCGCGGCCCAGGACGTCACGACCCCGAGCGACGCGCCGATCGCAGACGCCCCCGTGCGTGGCCCCTTCACCATGTGGTCGCAGTCCGAGATCATCACGCGCCACCAGCTCGACAACACCGACGGCCTCTACTACTCGCAGATGGACCGCCAGGTGCCCGCTGTCGACGAGGCCGGCAACGCCATCCTCGATGAGGCCGGCGAGCCCGTGATGGTCGCCAACGAGGCACGGCTGAGCTGGATCACCGCGACGTCCCTGACGACGGCACTCGGGCTCGGGATCATCTCCTACGCCCTCAGCGCCTTCGCGATCGTGGTCGGCCTGACGATGGCCATGCTCGGGTGGGTGGTGCTGCGCCTGCGCAACGCCCCCGTCTCCGTCGCCTGACCGGCACGACCGATCGGGCCCCGGGACTCCCGGGGCCCGATCCCATGACTCGACGCCAGGACCACCACCTCACGACGGGAGCAGGACGATGAGCATCCCCACCCTCCGCGAACTGATGGACCCACTGCCAGCCGACATCGACCTGTCGGCGACGTTGACCGAGGCCAGCCGCGTCCTCACCGACGAGAACGTCGGCGCCCTGCTGGTGAAGCGCGACGACACCGCCTGCGGGATCCTCTCGGAGCGCGACATCGTCCGGGCCATCGCCGACGGTGGCGACCCGACCGAGGAGCGCGTCGAGGAGTGGATGACCGACGACCTGCTGACCATCGACCGTGACGGCGCCGTCCACGAGGCGCTGGAGATGATGGAGGCCAACGAGGTTCGCCACATCGTGGTGACCGCGAAGGACGTGCCGGTCGGCCTGGTGTCCCAGCGACGCCTCATCGCGAACGACGTGATCGTCTCGCTCTGACGACGTGCGCCGACATGGAAGGACCGCAGCGCCCCCTGGCGCTGCGGTCCTTGACCGTGTGGCTGATTCTCGTCGCGTCATGCGCGTTGCGACGTCAGCGCACGCTGTAGCTGATCTGCATCTCCTTGACCCCGTTGATGAGGTTCGAGTGCAGTCGGCGTGGCGGGGCCTCGAGCGTGATGTCGGTGATCGCGCCGAGCAGCTCCTCGAAGACCAGTCGCAGGGACAGTCGCGCCAGGTTCGCACCGAGGCAGAAGTGCTCGCCGACGCCGAACGACAGCTGCAGGTTGGGCGAGCGGTCGATGTTGAACGTGTGCGGGTCCTCGAACACCTCGGGGTCACGGTTGCAGCCCGCGTACCACATCAGGACCTTGTCGCCCTCGCGGATCAACTTCCCGCCGAGCTCGACGTCCTTGGTCGCCGTCCGGCGGAAGTGCTGGATGGGGGGCTCCCAACGCAGCATCTCCTCGACGGCAGCCGGGATCAGGCTGGGGTCGTCGACGAGGCGCTGCATCGTCTCGGGGTGCTCGAGCAGCGTCAGCAGGCCGTGCGACGTCGCCGTCCGCGTCGTCTCGTTGCCGGCGACGATCAGGAACATGAAGAACAGCGTGTACTCCATGTCCGTCAGGGCACGTCCGTCGACCTCCGCTGCCAGCAGCGCACTGGTGAGGTTGTCGCCCGGGTTCGCGCGCTCGCGTGCGGCCATCTCCATG